>JAAXHX010000172.1:0-1184 GCA_012270635.1 Dehalococcoidia bacterium
GGCAGGTACGGGTCCACCTCTCGGAAACTGGAGAAGCCATACCTTTTGAGCAGTCCGGTGGCCATGTCCGTCTCGGTGGTGGTGGGGCCGATGACGTTCACCCGGATCCCGTGCTCCCTCTCTTCCTTGGAAAGCACCCTTCCCATCACCTCCACCCCCGCCTTGGCGACGTTGTAGGAAGTGAGGCCCAGAGGTAGCATCCGGGCGTTGGTCGAGGAGATCAACTGGATGTCCCCCCGGGGCTGCCGCCGCATTACCGGCAGTACGGCCTGGACGCAGTTGAAGGCACCCATGACGTGGTTTTCTATCACCTCCCGGAACTCCTCCAGGTCGGCTTCGTAGACGTGACTGTCCCGACGTATGATGCCCGCGTTGCAGACCAGGATATCCACCTTGCCCAACCCCTCCACCGCCGCCCCGACCATCGCCTTGACCGCGTCGGAGTCCGCCACGTCCGCCCGGAAGATCATGGCCTTCCTGCCCAGGGCCCGTATCTCGCCCGCCGTCTCTCGCGCCGACGCCTCGTCGCTCAGGAAATTGATCATCACGTCGGCGCCGGCCTCTGCCATCGCCAACGCGATCCCCTTGCCGATTCCCCGGGACCCGCCGGTGATCAGGGCAGCCCGGCCTTGAAGCGGTAGGGAGTTAGCTTCAGTCATGGCTCATCTCTGCGCCCGGGCCTCGGGGGTAACGAAGTCCCGTAGAGAGGCCGGCCCTATGCCGCAGTCCAGGTAGATTACCTGCCCGGAAATGTGACTGGCCTTGTCGGTGCACAGCCACGTGCACAGGTTGCCCACGTCGTGGGGTTGGATCAGCCGGTCGAAGGGCACTATGCCGTCCAGGTTCCGGGGGTCGTCCGCCTGGGCCCAGCCGAGCACCAGCTTCAATCCCATGTCCGACTCCACGATGGTGGGCGCAATGGCGTTGACCCGGATCCCGTGCCAGCTCAACTCCTTGGCCGTGGTCTTCACGAAGGTGTTCATCCAGGACTTGGCGCTGGCGTAGGCCCACTCGTCGGCCCATAGCTGCTGGGTGGCGAGGGAGCTGATGAAATGGATGTCTCCCCTCTTCTTCTCCTTCATGTGGGGCAGCACGGCCTGGGTGCAGTAGAAGGAGCCGTTGATGTGGGTCCCGACCACGTCGTGGAACACGTCCAGGGCGTCATCGGCCATGACCGACTTAGA
>JAAXHX010000172.1:1227-6324 GCA_012270635.1 Dehalococcoidia bacterium
CCACCATCGCCTGCACCTCGGCGAAGTCCTGGACGTTGGCCTGGTACAGGAGCGCTTTGCGGCCCGAGGCCTCGACGTCGGCGGCGGTCTGCTCGGCGCCCTGCCTGTTTCGCTGGTAGTTGACCACTATATCGGCCCCAGCTTCCGCCATGGACCGGGCTATCCCCTGGCCGATGCCCCGGGAAGCCCCCGTTATCAATGCAACCCGTCCCTCCAGTTCCATAGTCTGCCTCCTGTCGGTCTCTCTTCAGCGGGACATGCCTCCGTCAAGATGGATCACGTGCCCCGATATGTAACCCCCGTCCTCCGACGCCAGAAACGCCGAGAGCCTGGCGATGTCCTCCGGTTGGCACACCCTTCCGAAGGGGTATTCTGGGTAGACCTCCTTGATGTCGTCGACTCCCCGGGTAGCCTTCACCAGGCGCCTGCCCATCTCGGTCTCCACCAGCCCAGGGGCGATCACGTTGACCCGAACTCCGTGCTGCCGCTCGTCCTTGGCCATGGTCATGGCCAGGGTTTCGAGGCACGCTTTGGCCGTGGCGTAGGGCCCGTGGCCCGCCTCGCTCCTGAAAGGGGACGTGGACGAGATGAAGTGGACGTCGCTCCGGGCCTGTTCCCTCATGCAAGGCAGCAGAGCCCTGGCGAAGTGGAGGGCCCCGAACAGGTGCACGTCTAGCACCCGGCGCATCTCCCGGGCGTCGGTCTCTCCCAGGTGGTTGCCCCGGGACGCCACCCCGGCGTTGCATACCAGGATGTCCACCGCGCCGAAGAGGTCCATGACCTCCGTCACCATGCTCTCCACGGCGGCGTTGTCGGTGACGTCCGTCTTCCGGGCGAGGGCCTTCCTGCCCAAAGCATCTATCTCCGAGACCGTCGCCCTCGCCGATTCCTCGTCAGTCCTGTAATTGAACGCCACGTCGGCGCCCTGCCGGGCAAACTCCAGGGCCACGGCCTTGCCGATGCCCCGGTTGCCCCCGGTCACTACGGCTGTTCTGCCTTCCAGTTTCATACGCGGGGTCTCCCAAACGCCGGGTCAAATACTACCACGACCTCGCCTCCGCCTCATCGATGGCCCTCATCAGGGCCCCGGCCTTGTGCACCGTTTCCAGGTATTCCAGGTGGGGGACGCTGTCGGCCACTATGCCGCCCCCCGCCTGCACGTAGGCCACCCCGTCCCGGAACACCATCGTCCGGATGGTTATGCAGGTGTCCATGTTGCCCGAGAAGCTGAAATACCCCACCGACCCCGCATAAGCGCCCCTCTTTACCGGCTCCAGCTCGGCGATTATCTCCATGGCTCTCAGCTTTGGCGCCCCCGAGACCGTACCCGCGGGAAAGCAGGACCATAGGGCATCGTAGGGGGAGATCCCGGGCCTGAGCTTGCCCTGGATGTGGGAGACCAGGTGGATCACGTGGGAATAACGCTCTATGTCCATGAGCTGGGTCACCTGAACGGTCCCGGGCACGCTCACCCGCCCGATGTCGTTGCGGCCCAGGTCCAGGAGCATGATGTGCTCGGCCCGGTCTTTCTCGTCGGCCAGCAACTCCCTTTCCAGGGCGAGGTCCTCGTCCTCGTCCCGGCCCCGGGGCCTCGTGCCCGCTATGGGGTGGTAGTCCAGATGGCCTTCCTCCGCCCTGACCAGCACCTCCGGCGACGCCCCCACCAGCTGGAAGCCGCCCATGTTCAGGTAGAACATGTAGGGAGAGGGGTTGACTCTCCTCAGGGTCCGGTAGATGTTGAACGGGTGCACGTCGGTCTTGCGGGAGAACCTCTGGGACAGGACCGCCTGGATGATGTCGCCGGCCTGGATGTACTCCTTGGCGACGCGGACGTTGTCTTCGTGCTGCTCCTTGGTCAGATTGGATTCGATGGGGTAAGAGGGCGTCGGGCCTCCCCGGAGGGCGGTCAACGCCGGCTCTATGGGCTGGCGGAGCCGGTCCACCAGCCCGTCTATCTTCTCTGTGGCCCGATGGTAGGCGGACGAGAGGTCGCCGTCCTCCAGCCTCACGTGGGAGACCACCTTTATGCTGTGCTTTATGTGGTCGAAGACCAGGAGGGTGTCGGCGAACATGAAGAGGGCTTCGGGTATGCCCAGGGTGTCCAGGTCGGGGGACGGGATGTCTTCGTAGTGGCGCATGGCCTCGTAGGCCAGGTACCCCACCGCCCCACCGTGGAACCGGGGCAGACCCGGCACGCTCACCACCGAATGCCTTTCGATTTCCTCTCGCACCAGGGCGAGGGGGTCCACGTCCCCGTCGGGCTGGCCTGGCCCCGTGACGAGTCGCCTGTAGGGCTCCGTCCCAATAAAGCTGTACCGCGCCATCCTCTCCCCACCCTCGACGCTTTCCAGCAGGAAAGAGTAGTCCCCGCGGGCGACTTTCAGGTAGGCCGAGACCGGGGTCTCCAGGTCGGCCTCTATCTCCCGGTAGATAGGGACCAGGGTCCCCTGGCCGGAAAGCTTTTCCAGGGCCTCCGGGCCCGGTGTATATATGTTTGTTGTTGCGCTGATCATGGCACGTTCCTCTTGGACAAAAAACCCCCTCGCCCTTAGGGGCGAGGGGGTTCTCGCGGTGCCACCCTAGTTTGTACGGCCTTAGTCCCTAAACTACCCACTCCTTTCTGGCATTTCGCACACCAAGCGGGCAGGGGCTGTCCGGCCGACTACGTCTCTATCAGGTACGTCTGCGGGAAGGTCCTGCACCCTTCCGAAAAGATACCCTGGGCTCTGGTAACGGGGCCCTCTCCGGCCAAGCCTACTCCCCCGGCTCTCTGCGGCGTTTCGGTTGGCGACTCCCGGGTCCATTCAGCCTCTGCGCTGGGGTCGGCTCTCACCTAACCCGACTCTCTGGCCCCCGCTCGAGGCTTACTACTCCCGTTCGCTGTCTTTATCATCTATGTTGCTGTGCCTTTCACCTTACTATCGCAACGGTCGGCTTGTCAAATCGAGAAAGGGAGGCATTGCCACCGCTACTGGGTTGCCAGGAGGTACTGTTCATTGGCCCAGTCCAAGTTGTCGCCGAGCCAGACTTCGTCCCACAGAATGGAGTACGGGATGTTCGCCCCCGACGTCGGCAACTCGTCCCTCACCTCATCGTACTCCGGAGCATCCATGAAGGCGAACGATTTCTTGTTAATCGGGCCGTAGGTGATGAACTGGGCAATCCTCACGTTGTTCTCGGGGAATGTGGCCCAGGCTATGGCGAGGTTGACCAGTTCGTATTTCGCCGGGTTCTGCTCTTTCAGACCCTTCGCTACGGTCCAACCGCCCGTTCCCGTCATGAAACCGCACTCCCAGCATATCCCCAGGGGGGCTCCCGTCTGTTGAGCATCGAATATCCTGCCGTTCCAGGCAGAGCACATGTCAACCTCACCCGATATCAGAAACTCGGGGCACTGAGAGCCCGTGTCCCAGTATATGACGCTGTTGCCTGCATTCTTTGTCCATTCGGCAAACCAGGCGAAGTCCTCTTCCATCTGCTCCCGGGAGGGCGTGGCGACCTCTCGCTTTCCTTCCGGGGTGTCCAGCAGTTCGGGATTTCGAGCCAGTCGCTGGATCTGGATTTGCCCTCCGTAGGAGACCTCGTTCCGCAGAGAGCGACGGCCTGGGAAATTCTCCAGGTCGAAAAAGTCGGCCCAAGTCTTGGGGCCTGTGTCGCCGGGGTATACGTCCGTGTCGTAAGCAAGAACGGTGGACCAGGTGATTCCGCCTCCCGCTATGTAGGGACCGGGGGCTCTGACGATGTCCAGCAGGTCCCTGGCGTCCACGATAGTCGGATCGTATTCACCCAGACTATCCGTCTTCAGCAGGGCTGCGACTTGGTCGGTACCCAAGTCTATGATGTCCCAGGCGATGTTGCCGGTCTCGGCCTGAGTCCGCACCCTGGCTACGCCCGGCCCTGGGCTCTCCTCCACGATGCCCAAGCCGAACTTCTCCCTTAGTGGGTCCAGCCAGGCCCGCCTAACGGCTGCCTGGAATGCTCCGCCCTCTGAGATGAACGTAAAGCTCTCCCCCCGACGCGTCTCCAGCTCTGCCTCTATCTCCTCCAGGGTCGCGGGATTCTCCGGCGTCCATTCAGAAAGGGGCCTGATGGTTGTTTCCGGGGTGTCGGGTTCGGAAGGCGGAGTTGTTGCCGTGGGCTGGGGCGCGGTGGTCGGCTCACCGGGGGCCGGCGTGGCGGTGGCAGCCGCTCCGCATCCGGCGGCGGCCAACACCAAGACCAGGAGTATGGTTAGGAAACCCAGGACAGTTCTTCGTGACTTTACCCTTCTGACCGCTCTTCTTGCTTCATCTCTCATTCGACTCCCTCCTCACCTGACCGAAAGCCGGCCTCCCGTGCTCACGGTCCCTGGCTACTCTCCACCGACCGACAGACCTCCATACACTGCCCTCCTCTCCCCGAAATGAAGCGTCACCCATCCCGCCCTGCGTCCCCACAGTCCCCGGGTCTGGTTTTAGAAATCGTCTATGCTTCCAGGCAGTTTGCCTTTTCTTGATTACACTCCTGGCCGCACCTGCTATGCCCTCGGGAGTGAGGTTCCGCCTTGATCACCCAGGGCTGGGGGCCTTCCCATGACGGAGCGACCCATCATGGGAAGCCTACGGCTGGAGGCTGCAGCCTCTAGCTCGACCTGCACCCGCTACTGGGTTGCCAGTATGTACTGTTCCTCGGCCCACGCTATGTTCTCTGCGAGCCAGGCCTCGTTGAAGAAAACGGAGTACGAGATGTTGGACGCCGATGTCGGCAATTCGTCCCGGACTTCATCGTAGGCCGGGTCATCCATGAACGCCAGCGATTTTACGTTGGCGGGCCCGTAGGTGATGTACTGGGATATTCTTGCGTTGTTTTCCGGAAACGAGGCCCAGGCTATGACGAGGTTGGCCAGCTCGTACGTCTCGGGGTCCTGCTCTTTGAGGTGCTTGACTATGCCCCATCCGCTCGTACCGGTCATGAAGCCGCACTCCCAGCAGATTGCCAGCGGTTCGCCCTGCTGTTGGGCGTCGAATATCCTGCCGTTCCAGGTGGTGCACATCTTTACTTCACCGGCTAGCAGCAACTCGGGGCACTGGGACCCGGTCTGCCAGTAGATGATGTCGC
>JAAXHX010000172.1:6345-10895 GCA_012270635.1 Dehalococcoidia bacterium
CGTGCCAGTCTTTGTATCTGTAGGTGTGCGCCGTAGGACACATAGGAATACAGGGCGCGACGCCCGGGAAACCCTTCCAGGTCGAAGAAGTCTGCCCAACGCTTGGGGCCCGTGTCCCCAGGGTAGACGTCCGTGTTGTAAGCAAGAACGACTGCCCATGTAGTGCCCCCGCCCGCCAAATGGGGCCCCGATTCCGTAACCGCCGTCAAGAAGTCTTTAGCATCGACGATGGCAGGGTCGTACGTACCCATGCTGTCCGTTGCTATAAGAGCGACAGCCCGGGCGGTTCCCATGTCCATGATATGCCACTTGACGTTGCCCGTCTCGTCCAGGGTCCGGATTTCGGCCATAGTAGGTGAAGGACTGTCTTCGATTACGCTCAGCCCGAACTTGTCCTCCAGCGGGTCCAGAAAAGCTTGCCTTAAAGCCCCACCGTATGCGCCGCCTCCGTGGGTCATTAGCAGGGTCGAGCCACGGTGCTTCTCCAGTTCCGCCTCTATCTCTGCCAGCGTCGCGGGATTCTCAGCCGTCCATTCGGACATTGCCCTGATGGTTGGCTCAGGGGTGGGCGGCACCGGTGTCGGTGGTTCGGGCGTGGGAGCGTCCGGCTCGGAAGGTTCAGGTGCGGCGGTTGCAGCGGGGTCCGGCTCGGCGGCATCCGGCTCGGAGGGAGCAGTCGTTGGCGTGGGTTGGAGCGCTGTGGTCGGGGCGGCGGGTTCGGGTGTGGGCGTTGCCGCCTCTCCACAGCTGGCGGCAGCCAAAACCAAGACCAGTAGTATTGTGAGGAAACCCAGGGCTGGCCTTCGCAACTTTATCCTTCTGGCCGTTCTCCTCGCTTCATCTCTCATTCGACTCCCTCTTCATCTTGACCGCAAGCCCGCCTTCCGTGCTCACGGTCCCTAACTACTCTCCACCGGCCGATAGACTTCCATACACCCCTCTCCTCTCCCCAACATGAAGCGCTTTCCTCCGCCCACTACCGCCCACTACCCCTGGGTTGTTCTTCGAGACGATTATTACTTAGCTAGAGTGATTTCCTTCTTTCAATTACGCTTTTCCCGCGCCCGCCATCCGCTCCGGCGTTAGGCCCCGCATCTTCAATAGCCGGTCTGCCTCGCCGGAGGGCTATTCCCCGTCCTTTTTATACTCCTCGGCGGGCGGCGAGTAGACATCAACAAAGACTACAGGCTCGTCCCCTAGGATTTCGCCACCGTGCACCACGTTCCCCGGGGCATGCCACATATCTCCGGGTCCGATTTCCATTACCTCTTCCCCGACGGTGAGACGCATCCGGCCACTTACCATAAAGCTGAACTGTTCCCGCTCATGGGAGTGAAGGGGATATGTGGCGCCGGGTTGGAACTCCGCCCACACCAGCTGCATATTCTTGCCATCCACCACCTTTACGGCTATCCCCGGATAGCTAGGCGTGTAGTTCTCCACCCCGTCCCAGTTGAATATCTTGCCTTGGCTCATCAGCGCCCTCCCTATCACCGGACCCCGAGATCACTAGAGCAACATACTATCACGCAACGCGGCAGGTCAATACAGCAAGGCAGTAGAGAAATAGAGTGGGGGCCAGGACGACGACCGGGCAGTCTCAGGCGTTAGCCGTTACCGTTGCGAGCTGATTTCCTCTGGATAACGCTCTTCGCCGCACTCGCTATCCGCTCCGGCGTTAGGCCCCGGAGCTTCAGCAGCTGGTCTGCCTCGCCGGAGGGGCTGTAGGCATCGTCGATGGCCACCATGGACAGGGGCACGGGGCAGTGCTCGCCCAGCGTCTCGGCGACTATGCTCCCGAGCCCGCCGTGCCTCAAATGCTCCTCCGCCGTGACCACCGCACCCGTCTCCCGAGCGCAGCGCACCACGGTCTCCGTGTCGAACGGCTTTAGGGTGGAAACGTTCACCACCCGGGCGTCGACGGACTCCTGCGCCAGCGCCTCGGCGGCCTCCAAGGCCATGCCAACCATGATGCCCGTGGCCAAGATGGCCACGTCGGACCCCGGCCTGAACACCGAGGCTTGGCCGATGCGAAACCGGTAGTCCTCCGGGCAGACCAGGGGCGTCGCGGGACGGCTGAGACGCAGGTAGCAGGGGCCTTCCATATCGGCGAGGGCCCGGACCGCCTGGGCGGTCTCCTCGGCGTCGGCGGGGACCACCACCGTGAAGCCCACCAGCGAGCACATCAGGGCCAGGTCCTCGATCCCGTGGGCCGACATCCCGTCGGGGCCCGTGATTATCCCGGCGTGGGTGACCACTATCTTCACGTTGGCCCGGGCCTGGGCTATCGATATCCTGATCTGGTCGAAGGGGCGCCCCGACCCGAACACGGCGAAGGTGCTCGCGAAGGGAATCTTCCCCGAGGCCGCCAGCCCCGAGGCTATTCCCATCATGTTCTGCTCCGCCGCTCCGCAGTCGAAGAACCTGTCCGGGAACTCCCTGGCGAAGAGGGTGGTCATGGTGGACTTGTTCAGGTCGCCGCCGATGACCACGATGTCGGGGTTGGCGCGGCCTAACTCGACGAGGGTCTCGCCGTAGGCCTGCCGGGTGGCGACTTTCGCAACCAAGGCTTCAGCCGATCTCTTCGAGGGCGAGCCGCAGCTCGTCGGCGTTGGGGGCCTTGCCGTGGAAGTCGGGGTTGTTCTCCATGAAGCTGACCCCCTTGCCCTTCACCGTCCTTGCGATGATGACGTGGTGTCGGCCATCTCTGCGGGAGGCGTTGTCCAGGGCGCTCACCATCTGGGACAGATCGTGCCCGTCGACTTCATCCACATCCCAACCGAAGGCGCGCCATTTGTCGGGCAAGGGCTCCAAATTCATGACCTCGTAGGTCCACCGGTCGTTCTGGATGCCGTTCCGGTCGACTATGACCGTCAGGTTGTCCACGCCGAAGTGGGAAGCCGCCATGGCCGCTTCCCAAATCTGGCCTTCGTCGCACTCCCCATCCCCGACCAGTACGTAGACGTTGTGGGGGCTGCCGTCCAGGCGCGCCGCCAACGCCATGCCCAGGCCCACGGAGAGACCCTGTCCCAGCGACCCCGAGCAGTGCTCCACTCCCGGCGTCGTGTTGTGGCAGTGGCCGTGCAGCCGGCTGTCCATCTGGCGGAACGTGGCCAGTTCGTCCACCGGGAAGTAGCCGGCCTCCGCCAGCGTCGAATAGAGGACCGGCGTGCAGTGGCCCTTGCTCAGGATGAACCTGTCTCGAGCGGGCCAGTCGGGCTCATGGGGATCGTGGCGCAGGACGTTGAAATAGAGGGCGGTCAGAATCTCCACCGCCGAAAGGGAGCCGCCGGGGTGTCCGCTGCCCGCCGCCGCCGTCATCCTTACGATGTGGCGACGGATGGCCCGGGTCAGGCAGCGCATCTCCTCGATGGTCAGGTTGGCGCCCCCGCGCCGGCCTTCGGTCGGGGGGCCGTTGGAAGAGGAGTCGGGGGTCGAGACGTGTTTAGTAGAGGTTTCCGTCATTGCAGTCAGGGCGCCGCCGTCGCCGCTGGGATGGCCCATTATATGACCTGTCCTCGCTCACTGTCCATAAGCCACAGCCCGTCGTTTCGTCACCCCGGCCTTTCCTCACACGCCTCTCGGTAGCTGTCCAGGAATGGGCCCAGAAGGGGCACAAACCTCATCAGCTTGTACATGGGCACACCCTTGAGCTTGATCTGCCCCGAAAGGAACATCTTCGCCATGTTGCCCCGACCGTAGACCACCTGGTGCAGACGTCCGGCGTCCATGGTTATGTGGGCGTCCGGCGCCCCTTCTATCGATTCCGCATACCCGAAACGCCCTTCCGAGTCCAGGACCGTGTACGCCGAAAGACCGTAGTCGGGGAAGTCCCACTGCAGGGTCTTGAATATCTTGTACAGCTTCCCCACGCTTTCCGTCGACACCCTGGCGCCCGTGAGCTCCAGGGTGCGTTGCAGAACTTGGGGGAACCGGTCCTTTTCGGGGAGAGCAACTTTGTCTGCCATGCCGTTTCCTTCGGGCGAGGGATGTCGTAGGAGACAGTATATATCCCCGGACGTATGCCGGGCCTCAGGCCAGGGCGCTGTAGCCTAGACGGGCCACCTCTCCATGCCGTAGCACATCTCCCAGAACAGGTATTCGTACCGGCTGCTGGTAACGAAGGCCTCTTCCATCAGGGTTGCCGTGGACAGAGAGGCGTCCTTGCCCAACCTGTCCGTCAGCTCCCGACACTTTTCGACCTGTGCGCCGTAGTCCGGGTCCGTGTACTGCTTGATCCACCGGACGTAGAGCTCGTTGTCGGGGAGGCCCCGCTCTTCCAGCGACTTGCCCATCTCGTAGTATCCCCAGAAGCAGGGGAGAAGGGCGGCGATGATCGCCTCGAAGGGCTCCACGGCGGCGGTGCGCATGAGGAAGTCCGTGTAGGCCTGGCACGTGGGCGACTTGCGCTCGGCGGTCAGTTCCTCCACGCCAATGCCGAAGTCGCGGGCGTAGGACCTGTGCAGGGCCATCTCCTGGTTCAGGGTGAAGTCGGCGTGAAAGGTGAGCCAGCCGGAGAGGTCGGGGTCCGGGGCCTTGGACGCGGCCAG
>JAAXHX010000173.1 GCA_012270635.1 Dehalococcoidia bacterium
TGTCGAACTCCTGTTTAACGATTGTCGCATTACAGTAAGCAATTGTCAATGGGAGCAGGGATTGAGCCATGATTCCGTTGTGCCCCATCCCGCCATATTGTTATACTCTATTAGGACAGCGAACGAAAGTGCGATTGGAGGATTCTACACCCGTTGCACGCCGCTGCGCCATCCGAGACTGACGCCGGATTCCCAGTTGAGAGTAGCGCTTTGAGTACGAAGCTGACCAGAAAGCAGAACGAGGCGCGGCTGCGGGGCCTGCGCATCCTGGCCCGCATGATCGTGCGCGCCCACCTGGCGTCCCTCAGAGAGGCGGGGGCCGGGCGGAACGGCTCCGGCCCCGCCTTTCCCAGGTCCTCCGGCGGAGACATCCCCCGGAAGGAGGATGGAGATGCCGCGTAAGCTCTCCCGCCGGAGGATCAGGCTGAACCCCCACGCCTTCTGGGACCGGCTCAGCGTTCTCAACATGACCCAGAACCTGTTGGCGGACCGGGCGGGAATCACGTCGGGCTACGTCTCGCTGCTCGTGGGCGGGAAGCGCTGCCCGTCGCCGGAATTGCGCGGGCGGCTCATGGAGATACTTGGCGTGACCGACTTCCACGAACTGTTCATCGTGGAGGACTGCGATGAGTCGTAGGACGTCCATGCCCCCGGCCCGGCTTCTGTTCGGCATCACCTTCCTGCCGGAGGACTTCCCCGCGCGCCTGGAGCGCTTCAAGGAGGCCAGCGGCCTCACCTGGGACGGCCTGGCCGCGTGCCTGGGCATCGACCCCCGCCAGCTTCAGCGTTGGAGGAAGGGCACCAAGCCCAGCGGAGACGGGCTGTGCGCCCTGGTCAAGCTGGCCGCCCGCATCCCCCACGGCGGCTACATCCTGTTCGGGGTGCACATGCTCCCTCCCGGCGAAGCGGGTCGGCCGCCCCTGGTCGTCGATGCGGACCGGGAAGACCGGGATGAATCGACGCCTTCGCCCCCGACCCCGCGAAACCGGAAGACCGCCACGTCCAATCGACCCAGATGCAGCCCGAACACAGGAGGCGCGAAGGCATGGAACCCACCGAAGCGGACAGGGAGGGGATACGGAGGCCCTTCCCCAGGGATTTTCCCGAGAGGCTGGAGCGGCTCAGGGAGTTGTCGGGCCTCTCGTGGAGGGAACTGGCGGAGCGCGTCGGAGTGAAGCGTTCGCGGATGACGGGCTGGCGCCGGGGCAACGTTCCGAGAGGCTTCGCGCTGCTGGAACTCCTGCGGCGACGGGCACAAGAGGAGTAGCGAGATTGGGAACCCAGCGACAGGTTCACCGGCCCTTTGAGTGCGTGCTACCCCCGGACTTCGCCGAACGGCTGGTGCGGTTCAAGAAGGCGAGCGGGCTGACCTGGCGGATGCTGGCCCGCCTCCTGGGCGTCAGCCCCTACCGGATCAGGCAGTGGCGAAAGAGGGGCGTTGCCCCCAGCCCCGCCCACCTGTTCATGCTGCTGACCATAGCCGAGGTCATGGGACTCCGGGACGGGATACTGATGCTCCCCGACCAAGACCTGCCCGACGGCAGGGAGTGGAAGGCCCTTCGGAGCTAGCGACCCCGCCTCTTCCCCGCGAATGAAGAGACCGCCCATTTGGGCGGTCTCTCTGCGTATCCCCACGCCGTTTGGGAGCGGCTGGGCTCGTCACCGCCTCACGACGCCCTGTGGGTCGCTCCTCGACGCATTGCGGTTGAGGACGCGCTTCAGGATGCCGAAGGCCAGGTGGAGTCCCAGCTCCGTCACGCTTGGGGACGGCTTCTCCTCCTGCTTCAGCAGGGCGTGGGCGATGAGGTCGGCCATCGGGAGCAGGTCGTCGTCCTGGGAGCTTCGGAAGGACGGGCCGCCGATGATCCGTTCTATGGGAATGTCCTTCGTCGCCCCTCCGTCCTCCCAGACCTCGTACCTGCTGGGCACGGGATTGCGCACCCGGAGCCTGTCGTGGAGCTGCCCGACCATCCACTCCCCCTCCTCGTCGAAGATGAGGTGGGCGTAGCGCCCGTCCGCCTTAGCGGAGGTGTTGATGCGGTTGAGCAG
>JAAXHX010000174.1 GCA_012270635.1 Dehalococcoidia bacterium
CACGTCGAGCCGTCCCGGTTCCCGCCCGATTTTCCTAAGCGGCTGGACCTGTTCCGGAAGGCCGCCGGGCTGTCGTGGCGCGGCCTGGCCCGCCGCCTGCGGGTGAGCGCCCGCTGCGTCTGGCGGTGGAAGGCCGGGACGCCGCCCGACTCCGGGCATCTGATCCGCCTGTTGGATACGGCCGCCGAGATGGGCCTCCTCCACATCCTGCTGCCGTCGGCGGGCGAGCCGGAGTCCGACTCGCGCCGGGGTTGACCCCCAAGGTGTCACGGGCAACGGCTTCTTCTCCATAGATGCAGAGAGGGCTGGGCGGTTCATACCACCCGGCCCTCTTGCTTTCCCGCCCCGGACTCCTGACGTTCACCGTATGCTGCGAATGGGCCTTCGTCTTGGAAGGGAGGCTATATTGGTGTATCGTTAGGGTCACTCCATCCCGGAAGGAACTGTCGCTGCCGTTCCTGGCTGGCTTCGGCAAATCGGGTTAGCACGAGAAGGCAGCGGGAAACCAGATGCTGAGGAGGTTGCGCACGATGGCTTTAGAAGATCCTGAGAAGCGCGAAGGCCCCCTCTGGCCGGAGGACTACGGGGAGCGGCTGGAGCGCTTCATGGAGATGGCCGGGTTGTCGCGTCGAGACTTGGCCGAGCGTTTGGGGGTAACGGAAGAGATCGTGGGAGAATGGCTCAAGGGAGCGGAGCCCACCGCGGGCTACGTGCACGCCATGTTTCTGTTGACGCGGGAGGTGCCCGGCGGCTTAGAATTGCTGCTCCACGGCCATACCCGTGATGAGGGAGAGGTCAAGGGCTAGAAGTGGCAACCGGCGATGCCTCTCAGCACCCGTTACCCTCTCATCGCCTGACGACCCCCTGGGGATCTCGCCTCGACGCCTTGCGGTTGAGGGCGCGGTCGAGGATGCCGAAGGCCAGGTGGACGCCCATCTCCGCCGCCCTTGGAGAGGGCTCCTCTTCCTGCTTGAGCAGGGCGTGAGCGATGAGGTCGGCCATCTGGAGCAGATGGTCCGAGTCGGAGCTTCGGAAAGCAGGGCCGCCGATGACGTTCTCCACGGGAATGTTCCGCGTCCTCCCGCCCTCCCCCCACATCTCGTACCGGCTGGGCACGGGATTGAATGTCCTGAGCCTACTGTAGGCCCGCGTGATCATCCGCTCGTTGCCCTCGTCGAAGATGAGGAAGGCGTGTCGGCCCGCCGCCCTGACCGAGGAGTTGATGCGGTTGAGCAGCCGGTCCAGGCTGACCTTCTCGTACGCCTTCACGTCGGGCTTGCGCAGGCAGACGTTGATGACCTCCACGCCGCCGATGCTGGATGCGGCGTCCTCTATCCGTCGCAGGCCCTCCATGAAGACCTCTACTCCCTGGGTGGGAGTGAGCCGCTCGTTGGCCCCTCCGTTGCGGGCCAGCATCCCCCTTCCGGCGAGCAGATCGCAGGCGTGGAGCTCCCTGTCGGTCGGGATGCCGTAGCCCTCTCGAAGCTCACTTCTCCACTCCTGGACGTCGGCGAACAGGTCGTTCCACCGCTCGGCGTCCACGCCAAGGGCGGAGCGGACGTAGCACTTGGGACCCTCGGACTCGTCTATGTAGTAGATTCTCATGTTCCTGTTCTCCTTAATCGTGAATCGTGCCCAGCGGCCGTGAAGGCGTAGGTTGGCTCGGAGCCTCCCTGGGCGAGCCAGGCACGTCCCAACGGCCCTTCCTGCCGCACCAACTCCCGGTGGGACACCAGCAATGGGAGGTCCGCCCCGGCCCGCGCCGTCTCCTCGCCTGCGATGCGCAGGAAGTGGGTGGCCGCCAGCTCGTCGTGAAAGACCACCAGCACGTGGGGCAGCGACCCGTGGTCGTCGGTGGGCCGGCGGGAGGAGTAGTAGCGCAGATAGGGGGCGAGGCGCGCCGTCATGGTGACGGGGCGCACGGCCCTTCGCTCCCACTCAAGGAAGAAGGACCACGTGGCTTCGCGCCATCTGAGGACGCCGAAGGCGTCGGGATGGATGGAGCGGAGCCGGTCGTCGTGGCGGAAGTACCTGGAGGCCCTCAGAGGCGGGTCGAGCTGGAGTATCTCCCTGGAGCGGGAACGCGCCTGCCTCGATAGCACTGCGATGAAGCTGTGGACAGCCTCGGTGTGCTCGATGTTGCGGAGCAACTGCCTGCTGCGCCTGCCGGAGACGTTGCGCCAGTCTCCGCCATCCAGGGGAACAGGGCTCCACCGCTCCTTCGCAGCGCCCACGGAGGCGCGGTCCCTGCGCGCCAGCATCGCCAGCCCCCGGTCGGCGACCGTGAGACGGCGGGTCCCCTCGATACGGGCGTCCAGCGCGAGACCCAGGGATGTCAGCTCCGTGACGATTTCGGAGAGCCTGGAGCGCTTCAATCCCATGACCATGCCCAGGTGGGCAGGTTTGAGCCAGGGCCAGTCGGCGATGACGTCCAGGGTTCGCTTCTCCACGGGCTTCAGCGTCGCGGGCAACATCCAGTCCTCACCGGCCTTATCGAGAAGGTCTGCGGGTGGGGAGGCCCGCAGGTGCGTCTCCTCGTCGAGCCACGGGCCGCGCGGCCCGGTGTGGCGGAGGGCCTCCCGGAGGTCGAGGAGGACAGCCCCGGACGGGGTGCGCCATATCCTGGCTCCCGCCCCCGCCGGGGAGACTTCTCTCTCCAGTGCCAGGTATGAGATGAAGGGAGCTCCGGCCAGCAGCCTTCGGGCGTGCCTGAGCCGCGCCTCGTCGGGCATGAGGAACAACGCTGCGGCGGGGCGCTCTCCTTCCCTGAGCCGCCAGAGCCTCTTGGCGAACCCCGTTCTGTCGGTGGCCGCTCCTTGGCGGACGACGGCGACGACCCGCCCGTCGGGGAGGGCTATGGCGGCGTCCTGGGGCATGGCTCGGTACCACCGGAAACGGAGGGGATGGGCGAGGTCGGCAAGCGCCGAAGCGAGGCGGTAGACCACTGCAACGGAGTCCAGCCGCTCCAGGAGGACTCTGCGCCACTGGTTCGAGGCGGGGCGGTCACGGAGCAACTCTCCGACGTTCTTCCCTTCCTGGATCGCCAACCAGTGCAGCCCGTCGGCGGTGAGGGAGTAACGGCGGGTCGCCGGAGTCAGCTCAGAGGCGTGGGAGACGGAGACCGCAATCCCCTCGCGCTCCAACGCGTCGAAGCTCCCGTAGACCGCTCCCCTGGACCAGCCGGAGACGGCCACCGCCTCCAGCCGGTCGATGAGGGGCATGTGGGAGAGGAGTTGCAGGATGTCGGCCTCGACGGGCTTCATTCCTCGGCCTCCTCGCCGGGCACACCCTCCTCGGACTCGTCGTCCTGCGCACCCTGTACCTCCTCAGCGTCCTCCCCATCGTCAGCGCCCTCGGCGGCTTTGTCGGTGGGGGGCTGGAAGTGCTTGCTCCGCACGTTCTCGCGCTCCAGGTCCTTGGGGGCGTCCTTCTTCTCGTTGGCTTGGGCGTCCCTGCGTTTCCTGGCCTCGGTGGCCGCGTTGCGGTACTCTTCGGCCTTCCGCTCGGCCTCAGCCTGCTGCGCGGCGATCTCCTCGTCCGTCGTCAGGTAGGAGGACGCCAGGATCCTGATGCGCTGGGCGGTTGATGGGTCTCCGTCCTCCGGCTTGCTCACCTTCATGGAGAAGGCGGGCATCTGCTCGATGCCCACGGTGGCTCTCACGTAGCACTGGTGGACGGGGAGCGACACGATGTCCTCCTCGCTCACCCTGTCCTTGCCCAGCTCCCACACCAGCTGCCTTGCGTCGGAGCCCGCCACCTGGAAGACTGCGAGGCACCCCACGTTGGCCAGGATGGT
>JAAXHX010000175.1 GCA_012270635.1 Dehalococcoidia bacterium
CATCACCACTTCCCACCTCGAGACCGACTTGACCAGGCAAACGTCCAGCGCCCCCTCGTCCGTCGTTGCACCGGGCGCTATCTTCAGGTTGCCGCCGTACTGCGCAGTGTTGGCCGTGGCCGCCAGGAATATCCGCCCCGAGTATTCGAAGTCCTCCCCCTCCAGGCGCACCGACGCATCCTTGTAGCGGAGCAGCTGGAGCAATATGGCGTAGACGTAGGAAGGCGTGCCGGACAGGAACCGGGGTACGTGTCCGTCCGCAACATACTGGCTCACCGCGCTGTCGAAGCCCAGGGTGGCCACCGTCGCGAAGTATCGGCCGCCTACGAGGCCAAGGTCTATCCGCCGGAAGTTGCCTTCTACGATCAGCTCCGCCACGCCATTCGGATCCTTGGGTAGACCCATCGCCGCGGCGAAGTCGTTGCATCTCCCGGCAGGTATGACTCCGACGGTCACGTCGGGGCCTTGGGGGTGACTCATTATACCATTGATCACCTCGTGGAGCGTCCCGTCTCCCCCGCACGCCAGCGCCCCAACGGCGCCCTCGTCCACCGCCCTCCGCGCCAGGTCCTCGGCCTCTCCAGCCCGCGTGGTGTAGAGGACTTCGTTGGGGACGTTGGCCGAGGTCAGCAGGCGCCCCGTCCGGTCCGAGAGGTCGAGGCTCCTGCCCTTGCCGGACACCGGGTTCGCCACGATGACCCATTTCCCCCGATTGTCCATGCTCTATGTCACGTCGCAGAGGAAAATCGGGGGGTAATGGAACAGGGAGACCTCGGGGGAGGGGCCCACGGTGTCCTTGGCCATCTCCAGCGCCGTCGCGACGTCGGGGGCCGTCTCGTAGCCCAGCCGTTCCGCCACCGACTTGTCCTTCGCCCCCGCCACGATTACCCGGCCCAGGTACTCCTGCCCGTAGCACGCCCAATACCACATGTAGAAGGGATGCACCCCGTGATAGGCGTACGACTCCCGGTACAGCCTCCGGTACCTCTCGTCGGTGGCGTAGGCCGACTCGAACCGCTTTTCGATCTCGGCGGCGTCCCGGGTCTCCGTCAGGACATTGTTGTAGAAGTCTATGTACGAGGGATGGTGCAGGGAGTTGAATCGCTCCTCCAGCGGGTGAGAGAACACCAGCACGCCCCCCCGACGCACCAGGGGTTTGCCCCGGTACATATTGAAGCTGTAGCCCAGCGCCAGGGTGTGGATTAGCAAGGGGTTCAGCAGGGAGTCGACGTTGTACGGGCACAGGTAGGGAAGGCCCATCACCATCACGTCCGCCTGGCCCTCCACCGGCACGGTCTGCTGCTCGAACAGCGTAGTCAGTATCCTGTCGTGCACCATGTCCGTGTCCCCCGCCGCTACGTCCAGCAGGCCGTATGGCGAGCGCAGGTTCTGGAATATCTGCCATCTCAGGTAGAAGGGCATGACGTTCAGCGCTCGCCGGTTCACCCCGAAGGTCACCTTGTCGATGGGGTTCCAGTCCGACTCCCGCTTCTGTAAGTGAGCCAGGATCGACGGGAAGGTGTTCGAGTTCAGCGCGGTCTCGATCTTGAACACATTGAGGTTCCGGGCCACCACTTCCCCCATCCCGTTCACCGAGTCGTGCAGGGCCGACCGGGTCGGGTCCATGTAAGACTCGCAGCGCATGAGGGTGTGTACGTTGTGGTGGTGTCGAATCGTCTTGTAGCCAACCAGGCCCGTGTTGATCGACTTGTGGCCCCCGTCCATCGACGAGAGGTTGATGTTTACGTATATCAGCAGGTCGGACTCCGCCACCCTCCTGGAGGTCTCCACCTCCTCTCCCCTGTCGGTCGTCCCCAAGACCACCATGTTCCCTTCGTCCTCGGCGTCGAAGTTGTACAGCCTGTCCGGATAAAACTCGTTGAAGACCTTCCTGCCCACAGCCCGCTTCAGCTCCGAGGGCGTCATCCGGCGGTGGAGGCCCAATGCGGCGACCAGGTGCACGTCCTCGACGCCCTTCTCCCTCAGCTTACCCAGCGCCGCCTCGATGATCGACTGACGCAAGTCGGGGCGCTTCATCGGGGGTAGAGGCAGGGATATGTCGTCGAAGGCGACGGTCACCTTCATCCCGGGCCTCAGTTCCTCCGACAGCGGGTCCCGACCCAGCGGGTTGTCCAAAGCGCCGAGG
>JAAXHX010000176.1 GCA_012270635.1 Dehalococcoidia bacterium
GGACATCAACCTGTACATCAACTCGCCGGGAGGGGTGATAAGCGCCGGCCTGGCGATCTACGACACGATGCGCTTGGTGCAGTGCGACGTGTCGACGATCTGCGTCGGCATGACGGCCAGCATGGGGACGGTGCTGCTGAGCGGGGGACACGCGGGAAAGCGTTTCGCCCTGCCGAACGCCACGGTGCACATGCACCAGCCCATGGGAGGCGCCCAGGGACAGGCCTCGGACATCGAGATTGCGGCCAAGGAGATATTGCGGCTGCAGGACAAGCTGAGGACGATCCTATCCGATAACACCGGCCAGGACTATGAGAAGATAGCGAGGGACACGGATAGGGACATCTATCTGAGTGCGGAAGAGGCCAGGGAATACGGCCTGGTGGACAAGGTGGTGGGATCAGTGGAAGAGAAGTCGGAGAACGGCTCCGAGTAACCGGACCCCGGATTGAGGTCACATGCCAGAAGACAGAGACCCGAGGCCCAGATACGCCTGCTCCTTCTGCTCCAAGAGTCCGCCGGACGTCAAGAAGCTGATAGGCGGGCAGGACCAGACCTACATCTGCGACAACTGCGTTGCGCTCTGCCAACAGTTGATAGACGAGGAGCGAGCCTCCGCGGATGACGGCCTGGACCTGGAGCGCCTGCCGACCCCCAGAGAGCTTTACGAAAAGCTAAGCGAATACGTCATAGGCCAGTCGCGGGCGAAGAAGGTCCTGAGCGTAGCGGTATACAACCACTACAAGCGGACCAACAGCGGCAGAGGATCAGGGGAGGAGGTGGAGCTGGACAAGACGAACATCCTGCTGGTGGGCCCCACGGGATGCGGCAAGACCCTCCTGGCCCAGACCCTGGCCAAGATACTGAAGGTCCCCTTTGCCATTGCGGATGCGACGACGCTGACCGAAGCGGGCTACGTGGGGGAGGACGTGGAGAATATCCTTCTGCGCATAATCCAGGCGGCGGAGTTCGACGTGGGCCGGGCGCAGCGGGGCATCGTATACATCGATGAGATAGATAAGATAGCGCGCAAGAGCGACAACCCCTCCATCACCAGGGACGTGTCGGGGGAGGGGGTCCAGCAGGCGCTCCTGAAAGTGATAGAGGGGTGCATTGCCAACGTGCCGCCCCAGGGAGGCAGGAAGCACCCGCACCAGGAATACATCCAGTTGGACACGTCCAACATCCTGTTCATCTGCGGCGGCGCCTTCGACGGGCTGGAGGAGCTGATCGAGCAGCGGGTGAACCGGGACGTGGTGAGCATAGGGTTCAACTCCGATACGGCGCGCGGCGCCCGGGGCTCGGAGGAGATACTGAACCTGGTGGAGCCCGAGGACCTGCTGAAGTACGGGCTGATACCGGAGCTCATAGGGAGACTGCCGGTAATGGCGGCGGTCGGGGCCCTGGACAGGGACTCCCTGATCACGGTGCTCACCCAGCCGAAGAACGCGCTGGTGAAGCAGTACCACCGCATATTCGAGCTGGACGGCGTGGAACTGGAATTCACCGAAGGGGCGCTGGAACGGGCCGCGGACATGGCGGTGAAGCTCAAGACCGGCGCCCGGGGGCTGAGGTCCATCCTGGAAGAGGCGTTGATGGAGGCGATGTACCAGGCCCCATCCATTGCCAACTTGGAGAAATGCTATGTCGATGAGGAGGCGATAGCCGGGAAGCGACCGCCGCTGCTCCTCACCTCCGATGGCGGAACGGTGGAGGTGACGCCGAACATGGACGGGTCTCCGACAGCTCTGCGCCTGGACGCTCCGCCGGAGATAGAGAAGACGGCCTGAAACCCGAGGGGGACGAGACGATGGGCGAAGAGATAAAGTCCCACCTTATAGTGGACAGGAAGGGCCACATAGCGTACGTGACCCTCAACCGTCCCGAGGTCCTGAACGCGTTGACCGGGGCGCACTGGAGACAGCTGGCGGATGCGTGGAGAGCCCTGGACGATGACCCCGAAGTGTGGGTGATCATCATAACGGGCGCGGGGGATAGGGCGTTCTGCACCGGGCAGGACCTGAAGAACGTGGCGTCCACGGGGCGCGACGCCTGGGACGGGGCCTATTCCGTAGAGGAGCCACCGGGGCTGCCCGAAATCTACGAGATGTATATCGGCACGCCGGCCATAGCGGCCATCAACGGCTTCTGCATAGCGGGCGGCCTGGAGATAGCGCTTAGCTGCGACATAAGGGTGGCGGCGGAGCACGCGCAGTTCGGGCTGCAGGAGGTGAGGTGGGGGATCATCCCCAGCGGAGGTGGAGTGGACAGGCTTCCGAGGGCCATGCCCATGGGCTTGGCCATGGAGATGCTGCTCACGGGTCAGAGGATCGACGCCCAGGAGGCCCACAGGACGGGCCTGGTCAACCGGGTAGTGGCGGCGGACCGGGTGATGTCCACGGCGGAGGAGATTGCGGAGAAGATATGCCGGAACGGGCCTCTGGCCGTGCGGGCGATCAAGGAGACCGTCCTGCGAGGCTACAACCTCACACTGCCCCAGGCTTTCAACTTCGAAAAGGCGTTCAGCAGACTTCTGAACACCACGGAAGACGCGGTGGAGGGGCCGCTGGCCTTTAGCGAGAAGCGGCAACCGCAGTTCAAGGGCCGGTAGCCGGAGGAGCGTCCCGGATGTCGTCAAGGAGCTAGCGCGTTGTACCGGAGGACGCCATGCCGCAGGTAATTTTCGAAAAGAAGGGCCGGATAGCGTTAGTCACCATCAACCGTCCGGAAAAGATGAACGCCCTGAACGCAGAGGTGGTAAACGGCCTGAACTCGGCTTGGCACGACATCGAAAACGACACCGACATCTGGTGCTCGATAGTGACGGGGGCGGGAGGCCGGGCCTTCTCGGCGGGGGCGGACCTGAAGGAGATGTCGGACCGGAGGAGGGGCGACGGAGCGGGCGAAGGGCTGCTGCCCAGGGTGCGGGCCACGGGGTTCTGGCGGACGAGCGACCTGACCAAGCCGGTCATCGCGGCGGTGGACGGGTACTGCCTCGCCGGGGGCCTGGAACTGGCCCTGGCCTGTGACTTCATCATCGCCTCGGACAGATCGCACTTTGGCCTTTCGGAGGTGCTGAGGGCGATCATACCCGGGGGCGGCGGGACGCAGAGGCTGCCGCGGGCGATACCCTTCCGCAGGGCCCTGGAGGTGCTCCTGACCGGCGATCGGCTCGACGCCCGGCAGGCCTACGACCTGGGCCTGGTGAATCGGGTGGTGAAGCCCGAGGAAGTGATGCCCACCGCCGAAGAGCTGGCCAACAAGATCAACGGCAACGGGCCGCTGGCCGTACGGGCGATCAAGCAACTGGCCTACCAGGGCATGGATATGCCACTGGAGCAGGGGCTTCGGCTGGAGGAGCTGGTGTCCCAGCGGATCCACAAGACGGAGGACTCTAAAGAAGGGCCTCTGGCGTTTGTGGAGAAGAGGAAGCCGAACTACAAGGGTCGATGAGAGGCTAGGGCCTCGCCCCCCGCTCATACTTCGACAGGCTCAGCATGAGCGGCCCCCAGCGCTTCCCCCTCGGGAATGGACGGTTAAGACTGTGTGATTGCGGCTTCTATTTGGGTTGAGAGGTCCCGGGGCGGGGTGGGGTTGTGAGGGGTGATGGAGACCTCGTTGCGGGAGAGCGCGGCTAGGGTCTCGACCAAGAGGGGCAGTTCTCTTTTTACGCCTTCCCTACGGATTGCCTTGAACAGGGGAAAGTCTTCCCCGACCCCGCTTCGCATGTCTCCCACGGAAGCCTGGTCCGCTTGCCGCCAAAGGGGCCCGAACTCACCGCCGCGAATCGGGTAACGGCAGTAGGCGATGGTGGGGCCGCGGTCGAGGTCCTCCGTGACGAGATGGATTTTGACGCCGCTGTGGTCGGCGCGCTGCTCGATGAGCTTCCATATTACGTCCTGCCAGGTCCCCTCCGGGCCGCCGGGGGCGGCGGGGTGGAGGTTGATCATGGCGAAGTCCCGACACATGCCCGGGCCGACTATGAGCATGTAACCGGCGAGGACGCAGAGGTCAGGGGAGAAGGGGGAGACCAGCTCGGCGACCTGGGCGTCGTAGGCGGCGCGTCGCTGCTCGGGGTCTCCGCTACACCGACGACGGAAGGCCCTGGAGGAAAGGTGAACAACGGTCAGACCCAGGGTGTGGGCCAGGTCGAAGAACCGGTCGCTCCCTTCAGCCTCGCCCGGGGCCCGGTTGCTGAATACGAAGCTGATCTTGGCCTCGATGCGGCCATCGGCTATGGCCTGGTGGACGGTGGAGAGGAGGGCGCGGGAGCCGGGGCCGCGGCCCGTGGAGAACCAGCCGAGGTTGAGCATGGGCTCGGGTGCGGGGCGAGAGGTCAGCCGACGACTTCGCTGACGAGGGCCACGGGCATGCCGCCGGAGTAGTAGTTGGGGACGTCCCCGATGACCTTGGGCACGGTGGAGCCGGTCATCCCCGCG
This sequence comes from Dehalococcoidia bacterium, assembly GCA_012270635.1. The sequence goes on from JAAXHX010000176.1 coordinate 4,440, forward strand.
AGCCGTTTCTCCTCGCTTTCGAAGTAGAGGTAGCCGATGCAGTGGATGGGGGAGTCGCTTCCGTCGGCGCCGCTCATGACCTTGTCCACGTCCCACTTGAAGGCGCCGAACTCGGCGGCGGCCATGGGCATGTGGGTCTTGAGGTAATAGTCTAGGTCGAAGGCGCTGTCTTCAGTTTTGTTGTAGATGATCGCCATTCGGATCATGGGGGCCCGCCTTTCCTGTGGGGTCCGAAGGGGAAACCTACTCCCAAATCTCGACCTTGAGGCGCTTGTTGCCCTGTTCGGCGCCCTCGCCGTTTACGAAGGAGACGTCGCCGGCGGGGCAAGCGGAGAGGCCAACGAGGCAGTCCATCTCGGCGCGCATGTCTATGTAGCCGCCCTTGCCGGCGGCGGGGCCGTGGATGTGGTAGCGGCCCTGGTCGTCGTAGGTGACGTTCATGAACATGTTGAACACGTCGGGGACGTCCTCGGGAGTGAGGCCGTGGGGTTCGAGGGCCTCGACGAGGTTTCCGAAGCAGCTGCGGTGCCCGCCCTCGATGTTCCAGACCTCGTAGCGCTGGGGGGTGCACTTGGCCCCGATGAGTGTCCAATGGGTCCCGACGGTGTCCTCGACGGTGGTGAACATAACTTTGAGGTGAGGGGGTCGGGAGTAGAAGTCCCGGACGGAATTGACGCCCCCGGTGCCCTTGGCGCTGTTCATGACGAAGGTGTGGGAGGAGTCGTAGTGCTCCTTAAAGTTGTTGGCGTTGAAGGCCGTCCAGTCCCCGACCTGGGGGCCGTCGACCATTATCACCCTCTGGATTTGGCCCCTCTTCACGTAGTAGGCGGCGCCGCGCTCCGCCTCGACCATGATCTCCTGGACAAGCTTGCGACCTTCCATGTCTCCCTCCCTTCACGAGGCCTTTGCGTAACTATTGTCCTGGAACGCATTGGAAAGAACCACATGTAATTTACGCCTAAATCCCCATCCCAGATCCCTCACAGAGCCTCGGAATGACAGTTATACAAAGTCCCTTCATGGCCTAGACCCGTTCCATGTACTCCCCGGAGCGGGTGTCCACCCTGATGGTGTCCTCTTCGTTGACAAACAGCGGGACGTTGACGGTAAGGCCCGTTTCCAGGGTTGCGGGCTTGTTGCCGCCCTGGGCAGTGTCTCCCTTGTAGCCGGGGTCGGTCTCGGTGACCCGGAGGTCGACGGTGGTGGGGAGCTCGACGCCGATGGGAACGTCGCCGTGGAGAATCAGGTCCAGGGTCATGCCTTCGAGAAGGTAGCCTATAACGTCTCCGACGAGCTCGGAGGAGACGGGAGACTGCTCGAAGGTGTCGGTGAACATGAAATAGAAGAGGTCAACGTCCCGGTAGAGGAACTGGGCCTCCCGGCGTTCGAGTCGGGCCACGGCGAAGCGCTCCCCGGCCTGGAAGGTGCGCTCGATGGTGTGGCCCTCGGTGACATTGCGAAGCTTCATCCTGACCTGGGCCGACCCCCGGGCGATCTTGATGTGCTTGAGCATCAAGATCTTGTAGAGGCTGCCATCTAGCTCGACGGTCATGCCCTTCTTTATATCTCCGGTCTCAATCATTCGTGCACCTCAAAACGACTGGCCCATTAGCGGTTGCAGGCCGACGAGCAACGCCTCAATTGGCGGGGGAACGGATGCCCTTGGGAGTGCTGGTAATGACCCGTACCTTGCCGTTTTCCAAGACTACCATGTCTTCGATTCTGACGCCGCCCCAGCCGGGGATGTAAATGCCGGGCTCTATGGTGAAGACCATGTCCTTGCCCAGGACGCTGCTCCCCCGGGGCCCGACTACGGGCACTTCGTGGACGGCGAGGCCGATGCCGTGGCCGAGGGAATGGCCGAACCGTTCGCCGTATCCGGCGTCGTCGATGACGGTGCGGGCGAGGGAGTCGGCTTCGTGGCCGGTCATGCCCGAGCGCACGGCGTCTATGGCGTTGAGCTGGGCGTCCAGGACGGTGTGGTAGACCTTGTCCAGCTGTTCATCGGCGGCGCCCACGACGATGGTGCGGGTGATGTCGCTGCAATAACCGTTGATCTTCGCGCCCATGTCGATAACCACGGGCTCGCCGGAGCGGATGGGCTTGTCGGACGGGCGGTGATGGGGGAGGGCGCCGTTGGGGCCCGAGGCGACTATGGTGTCGAAGCTGATGGAGTCGGCGCCCGCGTCTCGCATGGACTTTTCCAACTCCCAGGCGACCTGCTTCTCGGTCATGCCGGGCTCTATGGCCGGGACGACCTGGGCCAAGGCCCGGTCTGCAAAGGAGGCGGCCCTGCCGATCTCGGCGATTTCGTCGGGATCCTTGACCTCCCGCAGTGACTCCACAAGGCCGCGGGTGGACATTAGGCGGGGCCGCTCATCCGAAGGCATCTGGACGATGGACCGCTTAATCGCCGAGTAGAAGCCGAAAGATACATCCGCAGCTTCGAAGCCGAGGCGCCGGGGCTTGATCTCGGCGAGGGCTTCGTTTAACCAGCCCAGGGGCGTGGCCCCGGTCATCTTGAGCAGGGTGTAGTCGGGGGACTGGCGGGCCGACTGCTCGTAGTAGCGGAAGTCGGTGGCGATGAAGGCGTGGTCTCGAGAGACGATGAGGAAACCGGATGACCCGTTGAAGCCGGAGAGATAGAAGCGGTTCTCGGGCTGGGAGACAAGGAGGGCGTCGAGACCCTCGGCGTCCAGCCGCTCTCTGAGTCTTTGCGTTCTTTCCAATGCGCTCATGGTGTGCTAATCCTAACCGCTTTTCCTGAGGGAATCCACGATGAGATCGAGGGCCGAGAGATAACCCTTCCAACCCTGCCCGGCGATCTGGCCCCTGGCGATGGGGGCAATGACAGAAACGGAGCGGAATTGCTCCCGGGCGTGGATGTTGGAGAGGTGGACTTCGATGATGGGCAGGGCGGTGTCGGCGAGGGCGTCGCGGAGGGAGAGGCCGTAATGGGTGAGGGCGCCGGGATTGATTACGATGCCGTCGGCGCTTTCGGACTCGGCTTGCAGGAAATCGATGATGGCGCCCTCGTGGTTGGACTGGAAGAAGGAAACGTCGACGCCAAGCTCGGAGGCGCGGTCGAAGACTGCGGCCTCGATGTCGGCCAGGGTCCGGGTCCCGTACTGGGCCGGGTCCCGCCTGCCGAGACGGTTGAGGTTGGGGCCGTTAATTACCAGTATCCTCATTCGGACTCTTCCGCGGCTCGGGCCCTGGGGTGGGCCTTTTCATAGGTCTTGCGGGTCTCGGCGGTGGTCATGTGGGTGTAGATCTGGGTGGTGCCGAGGCTCTCGTGGCCTAGGAGTTCCTGGACGACCCGGAGGTCGGCGCCGCCGTCCAGGAGGTGGGTGGCGAAGCTGTGTCGGAGGGTGTGAGGGTGGGCGGGCTCGACCAGGCCTCTTTCCAGGGAATACTTGCGGACGAGGGTTTGGATGCTGCGCACGGAGAGCCGGCCCCCGCGGCTGTTCAGGAAGAGGGCCCGGGTCCTGGCGTTGGTGGAGAGCCGGGGTCTGCCGTGGGAGAGGTAGTGGGCTATGGACCGGAGGGCCTGCTGTCCGACCACCACGTCTCGCTCCTTGGACCCCTTGCCCAGGACCCGAATCTCGCGGTTGCCGTAGGCTACGTCGTCTGTGTCCAGGCTGACGACCTCGCTGACCCGGAGGCCGGTGGCGTAGATGAGCTCCAGGAGAGCCCGGTCCCGAAGGGCGAGGGGGGTGGAGTCCGGGGGGGCCTCGACGAGGGAGGAGGCCTCCTGGGGGGACAGGAATTTGGGGAACTTCTTATCCAGCTTGGGCAGTCTGAGCCGGGCCACGGGGTTGGTGTCGAGCAAGCCCTCGCGGACTAAGAAGCGGTAGAAGGTGCGCAGTACGCTGATCTTGCGGGATACGCTCCGCATGTCGTGACCGTGTTTCACCAGGTTGTTGGTGACGCGGATGCTGCGCTCGGTGGTGAGCCAGGCGACGTACTGCCTGAGCACGTTGCGGTCTACGTCTGCCAGGTCGTATATGTCCCTGTCTTCGAGGAAATCGAAGTAGGGGATGAGGTCCGTTCGGTAGTTGCGGACGGTGTAGGGCGAGAGGTTGCGCTCGCCTTCCAGGTACTGGATGAACTTGTCCAGGTGGTGTTCCAAGGCTATGACTCGGGGTTAGGCGGGGACGGGTTCCTTCTTGGCTTTCTTGGAGATGAGGGGTCTGGCGTTCTTGCACTTGGGGTAGCCGGTGCAGGCGATGAATTTGCCCCTCCGCCCGACCTTTATGGCCAGCGGCTTGCCGCACTTTTCGCAGGCCTCATCGATGATCTCCGGTTCCGGTCGGGCCTTCTCCCCCGGGAGGGCTCGGGTGTTCCTGCACTTGGGGTAAGCGGTGCACCCGAGGAAGGGGCCGTTGCGCCCGTTCCTGACCTGCATGGGGCTGTCGCACTTGTCGCAGACGGCATTCTCAACCTGCTCGACTTTCACGGACTCTTCGCCGGGGAGGGGTCGGGTGTTCTTGCACTTGGGGTAAGCGGTGCAGGCGAGGAACTTGCCATTTCGGCCCGACCTGGTGACCATGGGGCTCTGGCATTTGTCACAAGTCTCGTCGGTTGCCTCCGGCTGCTCTCGCTCTTCGCCTGGGAGGGGCCGGGCATTCTTACATTCGGGATAGCCGGAGCAGGAGAGGAATTTGCCATAACGCCCCGTTTTGATGAGCATGGGACGCTCGCACTTTTCGCAGAAGATATCGGTTTCCTCGGGCTCGTCTCCGGGTAACGGTTTGGCGTTCTTGCACGTGGGATAGTCGCTGCAGCCGAGGAACCTACCGGTCCGACCCGACCTGACGACCATGGGCTTGCCGCACTTGTCGCAGACAATGCCGGTGGCCTCGTCGGGGATGGCTTCGGCCGCCCTGTCGATGGCCTCCTGGAAGGGGTGGTAGAAGTCCCGGATTACGGGCACCCATTCGCG
>JAAXHX010000177.1 GCA_012270635.1 Dehalococcoidia bacterium
TTCACCTGGGCCAGGAAACCGATGGCCTGGTGGCCGTCCAGGGCCCGGTGGTCGAAGGATAGGCAGAGGTTCATCATGGAGCGGACGGCGATGGCGTCGTCGGCGACGACTACGGAGCGCTTGATTATCGCCTCGGTGGTCATGATGGCAGCCTGGGGCGGGTTGATGAGGGGCATACTCAGGGCCGAGCCCAATGCCCCTGTATTGTTCACGGTGAAGGTGCCCCCTTGCACGTCCTCGGGCCCGAGCTTATCGTCCCGGGCTCTTTCTATGAGCGAATTAGCCTCTCGGGCGAGCTCTGCCACGCTCTTCCTGTCGGCGTTCCTGAGCACCGGGACGATGAGCCCCTTGTCCCGGGCCACGGCTATCCCGAGGTTAATTTCATCCTTCACGACTATCCTGTCATCCTGCCACGAGGAGTTCACCGCGGGCATCGAGCGCAGGACCGAGGCCACGGCATGAAGGGCGAAGGGCATATAGGTCAGGTTTAGGCCCTCCCGAATTCTGAAATCCTCCTTAATCCTCTTGACCAGGGCCACGAGCCCCGATACGTCCACTTCCATCATCGTCCAAGCGTGAGGTATCTCCCGCGCGCTTTGAGACATTCTCTGGGCGATGGCCCGCCTCACGAGGTCCAGGCGTCCATCCGACGGGACGGCGGCGGTCCCTTTCCGCGGTCTCGACTCCGCCGCCCGCAGAACGTCGGCCTTGGTGACCCGGCCCCTGGCGCCCGTGCCCTCCACCGACGAGAGATCGACACTGTGCTGCTGGGCCAGCCTGCGCACCAGCGGGGAATACCGGCCTTCCCGGCACTCCATTCCATTCGCATTGTCATTGTTCGTCGGCAGCTGAGAGCCTGTCGTCGGGTCAGAGGGTTGCGCTGCGGTTTCAGACCGGATGATCGCTATGGGAGCGCCGACGGTTACGGTGTCGCCCTCGGTCACCAGCAGCTCTCCCATGACGCCTGAGGCGGGCGAGGGGAGCTCCAGGGTCACCTTGTCGGTGACTATCTCGGCGATGGACTCGTAGCGCTCTACGGGGTCGCCGGGCTGCTTGAGCCAACGGGAGATGGTCCCCTCGACGATGGTCTCGGCGACCTCGGGCATGGTGACCGTTACAGGCAAGGCGGAGTCCTTTCGCTAGTCGAGACCTTTACTTGACTGTTTTAGCATGACCGAATCACCTTCCCCCCAGCCCCCTTGCTCATACTTCACAGGTCCAGCACGTGCGACCCCAGCCCTGGCTTCTGATTCGGGAGCGGGCGGGGATCAATAGGCCGCCAGTTCCCGGAGCGCAGCGGCGATCTTGGTGGGATTGGGCAGGGCCTCGAACTCCATGGCCGGATGGAAGGGCATGGAGGGTATGTCCGGGGAGGCGACCCTCATTACGGGCCCGTCCAGGTACTCGAATGCCTCCGAGGCCAGGATGGCCGAGAGCTCGGCCCCGTACCCGAGAGTGAGATTGTCCTCATACACGATGAGGGCCTTGCTGGTCTTCCGCACGGAGTCGAGAATCGTCTCTTTGTCCAGCGGCAGCAAGGTCCTCAGGTCGATCACCTCCACGCTAACGCCCTC
>JAAXHX010000178.1 GCA_012270635.1 Dehalococcoidia bacterium
CCGCCCGTGGTGATAAGCCCCACCCGTGCCCCCTTCCGCTCCACCAGCGTGTTGGTGGCCACTGTCGTCCCGTGGATAACCATCGCCGTGTCCGACAGCAGCTCCGTGACCTCCAGCCCGTATTCCCGGGCCACGTCCAGCAGGCCGTTCATCACGCCCTCGGAGGGGTCCTGGGGGGTGGAGGGGGTCTTGAACAGCCGGGGCCCGTCCCCCGGCCTCGTGACCACCAGGTCCGTGAAGGTGCCTCCCACGTCTATCCCGATTTTGAACATGTGCAGACCTTGCCCGTCGCGCTGGATTTCGGGGTATTATTACCCGTCCGCCCGATTTCTTCAATTGACGGGTCCTACCCTTGACCATCGAGCGCCCCAATACACTCCAGGCAACCAGGGAATCCGGATGGCGGAAGCTGGTCGACTACATCCTCGGCTACCAGGCCGTATGGATCGCCGACATCGGCCTGAAGGCCGGCCTCTTCGAAGCCGTGTCCCGGGCCGGCCCCGCAGGCACGACCGACTCAGCCCTCGCAGAGACCCTCGGCTTCACTTCCCGCTACGTTAGTATCTGGTGCCGGGCGGCCTACGCCTTCGAGATGCTGGACTGGGACGAATCCTCGGGCTACCGGCTCGCTCCCCACATGGACTCCCTCCTCCTGGATCCCACCGACCCCCTGTTCCTCGGGGGACGGGTGCAGTTCAATGCCGCCCTCCACCAGGACTTTCACGCCTTTCCCAGGTATCTTCCCACCGGCGGCGTCTGGCCGAGAAGCGAGCACGATCCCTGGCTCCTGGAAGCCCTGAAGAATATGACCAAGCCCGACTACGCCGTCATCACCGATACTGTCCTCCCCCAGGTCCTGCCCTCCGATGACCCTGCGGACCTGGACATCGATATACTGGACGTCGGCTCGGGGGCCGGGTACGGCGTCGTCCACTACGCCGGGCGCTTCCCCAGGGCCCGGGTCCTCGGCATCGAGTACGATGCTCCCAGCGCGGCCCTCGCCCTCCGCACCCTGGCCGACGCGGGTGTCGGCAACCGTGCCCGGGTCCTGGAAGCCGACGCCAATGCCATGGACTACGACTCCGATTTCGACGTGGTCACCATGAACGTCACCCTCCACGAGGTCGGTGGGCCGGACTCCTACCGGAACGTATTGTCCCGGGCATACCG
>JAAXHX010000179.1:0-3076 GCA_012270635.1 Dehalococcoidia bacterium
GGCTACGGCTTCCTCTCCGAAAACGCCGGCTTCGCCGAGGCCTGCGCCGCCGCCGGAATGGTCTTCATCGGTCCTTCCCCCCACGTCCTCCGCCTCCTGGGAGACAAATCGGAGGCCAAGAAGCGCGCCCAGCAGGCCGGCGTGCCCGTCGTTCCGGGCTCCTACGTAGAGGGTCTCGGCCCGTGTGAAATCGCCCAAAAGGCCGGGGAGATAGGCTATCCCGTCCTGATCAAGGCCGCCTTCGGCGGTGGGGGACGGGGGATGCGCACGGTCTCGGGGCCGGGGGAGTTGTCGGAGGCCATGGAGGGCGCCCGACGGGAGGCCAGGTCTTCCTTCGGCAACGACACGGTAATTCTTGAAAAGCACATCGTCCGGCCCCGTCACATCGAGGTCCAGATCATCGGCGACACCCACGGGAATCTGCTGAGCCTCGGCGAGAGGGAGTGCTCCGTCCAGCGCCGCTTCCAGAAGGTCATCGAGGAGACGCCCTCGGTGGCCGTCACCCCCGAGATACGGGAGGGCCTCGAAAGCTCGGCCCTCGCCCTCGCCGCCGCCGTGGACTACACCAACGCCGGCACCGTCGAGTTCCTGCTGGACGCCGACGGCAATTTCTATTTCCTAGAGGTCAACCCTCGCCTCCAGGTCGAGCACCCGGTCACCGAGTGGGTGACGGGCCTGGACCTGGTGCGGTTACAGCTTCTCGCCGCTTCGGGAGAGCGCCTGCCCATCGACAAGGCCGACGTCCGGGCCCGGGGCCACGCCATCGAGGCCCGGGTCTACGCCGAGGACCCCGGCGCGGGCTACCTGCCCGGCGCGGGCCCCCTCCTGCGCTTCTCGCCGCCCTCCCTTCCCTGGGTGCGCCACGACGTGGGCGTCTACCAGGGCTTTGAAGTCCCCGTCTTCTACGACTCCCTGCTCGCCAAGATCGCAGTATATGGCGAGGACCGGGCCCAGGCCGTCCGCCGACTCCGGGACACCCTCGACGCCTACCTCGTCTCCGGTGTCCCGACCAACCTACGGATGCTCCAGGTCATCGCCCAGGACACCGACTTCGACTCGGGCGACATCGATACCGAATACGTTGGACGCCGGATCGAACCGGCCCTCGCCCCGGCGGGCGAGCTTCCCGTCCAGGCCCTGGCCTCGGCCATAGCCCACGAGCTCGTCGGCTCCGGCCTCGCCGGTTACACCTCGACGGAAGGGGGGCGGGAATCGGGGGACGTGTGGAGCAGACCGGGGGCATGGAGGCTGGGAAGGCTCGGCATGGTCTACGCCTTCACCCACGCCGGCAGCGACGTTTCAGCCAACGTTTCCAACAAGCCCGGCGCCCTCGCCTGGAACGTCCAGACCCTCGACGCCAGCTTCGATCTCGCCATCTCCCTTACTTCCGATAGTCGTACCCTGGCAAGCATCAAAGACGAGATGTGGCCCGTCGAGGTCACGCCGGTTGACGGCGGCCTATTGGTCCACTACGACAACGCCGACTATCTGCTGAGCAGGGCGGACCAGGTGTACACGGGCCAGGCCGGGAGTCAGGCCGCGGGCGTCGGCGCCGAGACCGACATCACCGCCCCTCTCCCGGGGGTAGTGGCCCAGGTGCGGGTCAAGGAGGGCGAGTCGGTCACCGCTCGCCAGACCCTCGTCGTCCTGGAGGCCATGAAGATGGAGCACCAGATAGTTGCGCCTTACGACGGCGTCGTTGCGGCCGTCTCCTGCGAGGCCGGAATGCAGGTGACCAAGGGCACGGTCCTGCTGGAGCTGGAGCCCGGTGGCTCCTAGTGGGTCATGAAGCCTCCGCCGTCCATGTTTATGGACTGGCCGTGAATCCAGGAAGCGGATTTCGTGCACAGGTAGGCCACGAACGCACCGACCTCATCGTCGGTCCCGTTGCGGCGTATCGGCGTTTCCATCGCCATCCTGTCGAACCAGTCCCCGACCTTCAGGTGGTCCAGCCGTGACGTGTCCACCCAGCCGGGGCAGACGCAGTTGACGTTGATGTCGAACCGGCCCAACTCCCGGGCCAGGGTCTGGGTCATCCCCACCTGGGCGAAGTTGGCGGCGCAGTAGGCCAGGGTGTCCCCCGACCCCGACTTCCCCGCCACCGACGCCACGTTGACTATCTTTCCTCCCTGTCCCTGCGCAATCATCACCTTGGCCGCCGCCTTGGTGCACAGGTAGGTGCCCCGAATCTTGATGTCCACAACCTTCTGAAAGATATCGTCGTCCAGCTCGATGGTCGGGACCCGGTCCGGGCCCCGGGCAAAGGCGGCGTTGTTGATCAGGATGTCGACGCGACCCAGCTCATTCACCGTCTTCTCCATCATCTCGCCCACCTGCTCGGCGTCGGCCACGTCCACCACCAGGGGCAGCGCCCTTCGCCCCAGGGCCCGCACCTGTTCCGCCGTGCTCTCGATGTCCCTCCACCCGACGGCCTGCTCCGCCTCCGGGTAGCGGGAGGGGTCTCGGCCCGTGCCCGTGGGCACGATGTCGGCCCCCAGTTCGGCCAGGGCCACGGCGGCGGCCCTGCCGATGCCTCGCAGCCTCCCCGCTCCCGTAACTATCGCCACCTTGCCATCAAGCTCACCCACGGTTTGCTCCTTCTATTACCTGCCTCTTCTTGGTGACCAGTTCCTTTTGTACTTACGCATCGGGAAACATTAGAAACACAGCCCGTTTTCCGTGAGCTTTCGGGTTCAGGATCCTATTTTTAGAGATGCCATCGCCCGTCATTAGTCTTATTGTGTTTCGGGTTGCGTCCACGCTGTTTGCGAAAAGAAGCTAGCTTTGCCTTCTCCACCCTTTCGGCAGACTCACGAGAGATGGCCCTAGTCTCGACCACTAGCTTGTCCCCTCGCCCCAACTTGCCCGCCTTGCGGTGTTCGTCTGCACGGCGACTAGGGTTGTTGGTAGTACCAATGTATTTCGTGTCGCCCTTTGAATTTTTGATGCTATATTGGATTTTCTTGCCAGACCTAATCTGTCCCTTAGGGCTGCCCGTGCGTCCGATGCTGCGCCGTGCACCTACTCCGTATCTCCTGTTTCCTCCAGCCATACCTTCTGACTCCTCTCGTATAGT
>JAAXHX010000179.1:3147-6125 GCA_012270635.1 Dehalococcoidia bacterium
AGTTGTCCCAGATGACCCTGGCGCTTCATATGCTTCGAAAAGTCTGTATTGAGAAACGACTCCACCGCCTTGGGGCATTTCGATTCCCTACGGGCTAGTTCCGGAGAATACCACGTTGCCCCCGGCGTTTCCTGAACATTTTACTACATCCCTTTTCAATCTCCCGTGTTAAGCTTTGCGCCATGTTTTCGCCCAGGGGCAAACATTACGGCTGGACCCTCGTCGGCATGTTTGCCGTCAACTATTCCATGATCGTCATTGGCATCGAGACCATCGGGTTCCTGCTCCCCGGAATGGCCGAGGAGCTGGACCTCTCCCTGACCGAACAGGCCTGGCTGAGCTCCTCCGTGATGTTCGGCAACCTCATCTTCGAGGTGCCCGCCAACTGGCTATTCTCTCGGTTCCGGCCCTGGCGCTCCTCCGCCATATCCTTCGCTGCCGCGGCCACCTTTGTCTTCTTCAAGGGGCTCGCGCCCACCCTGGCCCTCCTGTTCATCGCACGCGTGGGCCTGGGCATGATCTACCTCAGCACCCAGGCCTCTCGCACCATCCTGGTCATCCACTGGATCCCGAGACGCCAGTTCGGGGTGGCCAACGGCGTCCTATTCAGCGTCCTGGAGACGGTGATCGGCTTCGGCTTCATGCTGATTCCTGCGATTCTCTGGCTGGCCGGCGATTGGCGGAGCACCCTATACATCTGGGCGGTAGTGTGCGGGGCGGGAGCGGCCATCTGGGTCCTATGGGGGCGGGACCGCTCCAGCGCCGAGCGTCCTCAGTCCATCGTCGGCGAAGAGGACACCCCCATGCGCGTCCTATGGCGCTACAAGGAGCCGTGGATTCTAGGGATGGGGGTGGCGGGGATCACCGGGGCCCGCAACGCCTACGCCACCTTCTGGCCCACCTACCTGGACGAGACCTATGGCACCACGTTGGTCACCACAGGGGTCATCCTGGGAATCGCCGGCATCACGAAGGGTCCCATGATCCTCGGCGTCACTCTGTCCTCGGCTATCGCCTCCCGCACGCCTTTTCTCCTCATGGCCAGCGGCATAGTAATGTCGGTCACCTCCTTCGGGATGCTGTACAGCAGCACCGCGCCCTTCCAGTTCCTCTCCGGCATCGTAAACGGCGCCGCCATGTGCTTCATCCCGGCCATGATGACCACGATATACCGGCTTCCCGGCATCAAAGAGCGGGAAGTGGCCGTGGCCGTAGCGATATATTTCAGCTGTCTGTGGTCGGGATCGGCCCTCGGGCCGCTGATCACCGGCGCCATTGGGGATGCCGTCGGCGACCTGGGCACGGGCCTTTTCGTTGCCGCCTTCGCCCCCCTTAGTCTATCCGCCTCGGGCGTCGTCCTGGGTCTGACCGGGCGCCGGCCACCCGAGACCCCTATCTCAACCCCATGACCGGCCCCTCGCCTTGCCCATGATGCGTCTCCTGCGCAGACCCACCGACTCCCCCACATACGCCTGGGTGGTCGTCGGCGCCTTTATCACCAACTACTCGCTTATCGACATCTCCGCGCTCACCATTGGCCTCCTTCTACCGGACATCGCCGATGAGATGGGGCTCTCCGCCACCAGGCAGGGCCTGATCTCCTCCGCTGTCATCTTCGGCAACCTAGCCTTCGAGATTCCAGCCAACGTCTGGCTGTCCCGCTACCGGCCCTGGCGCGTGGCCAGCATCGCCTTTATAGCCTCGGCGGGGTTCACCGCCCTCAACGGCTGGGCCCCGAGTTTCATTATCCTCCTCACCATGCGCCTGCTCCTCGGAGTTGCCTACATCGTCTGCAAAGTCCCCAGGACCCTCGTCGTCCTCCAGTGGGTGCCCCGGCGTCGCATACCCCTGGCCAACGGGATCATCTTCAGCTTCATAGACAGCATGGGCGGTCTCGGGTTCATCGTCATCCCCATCATTCTGGGCATCCTCGACGATTGGAGGAGCACCCTCTACGCCTGGGCAGCGATCACGCTGGTCGCCACCGTGGGCTGGCTGGTCCTGGGCAAGGACCGCTACACCCCCGAGTTCCGGCGCGGGATGGAGTCCCAGGTCGGCTCTCCCCTAGTGACCCTGCTGAAGTACAGGGAGCCCTGGATTCTCGGTTTCGGCATCGGCGGCACGATTGCCGCCCGCTTCGGCTTCAACTCTTTCTGGCCCACATTCGCCAAGGACGAATTCTCCCTATCCCTCACCTTCATCGGTGTCGTCATCTCCATGATCTCCCTGGCCAGCACCCCCGGCAAGATCGCCGTGTCCGTGGTCCCGTTCCTCGTGAACCGTCCTTCCCTGGTCCTCTCCGTCTGCGGCGTCTTCATGTGGGCCTCCTTCGCCGGGCTTCTCTTCACCGACTCGGCACCCCTCCTCGTGCTCTTCGGCTGCGTCAACGGCCTCAGCTTCTGTTTCATCCCGCTGATGATGACCCAGCTCTACGATCTCCCGGCCATCCGCCCCCGGGAGCTCACCGTCGCCGTCTCCCTGATGTTCACCATCCTTTGGGCGGGCGGCTTCCTCGGACCCCTGGCGGTCGGCATCCTCGACGACGCTATCCACGATCTCCGCCTCGCCCTTTTCATCATCTCCTTCGCCAGCCTTAGCTTGACCCTGTCGGGGTTCCTGTTGACCGCCCTGGGAAAGCGCACCCCCGATTGACTTAGGCCCCGACGCTCCTTAGGATGAGCCGGTAATCAGGCCCCGACCCTCGGGGCAGGGGGTGCTCAATGTCCACATCGGTTTCCCTCGGCAGCGGAGAGTTCACCTACGCGCCCCAGGAAGGCTGGGCGCAGCTTCCCGACGGCTGGTCCTTCAGGGAATGCGCCGACGTGGCCGTCGACACCCGGGACCGCGTCTACGTCTTCAATCGCGGGGAGCACCCCGTCATCGTCTTCGAGGCCGACGGCACGTTCGTCGGGTCCTGGGGCGAGGGCGTCTTCACCACCGCCCACGGCATCACCTACGCCCCCAACGACACCATGTAC
>JAAXHX010000180.1 GCA_012270635.1 Dehalococcoidia bacterium
GACGCAATACTCGTGCCCCTGGGCGGGGGGAGCGGGGCTTGCGGCACGGCCATCGCCGCCAAGGCCGTCAATCCCAACATCCAGGTGATCGCCGTCGGCGCGGCCAAGGCGCCCGCTGCCTACCTTTCGTGGAAGAGCGGCGAAATGGTGGAGGCCCCCATGGAGACCGCCGCCGAGGGCCTGGCGACCGGCTCGGCCTTCGAGTTTCCCCAGTCCATCATGCGGGACATGCTCGACGATTTCCTCCAGGTAAGTGAGGAAGAGATACGGTCGGCGATTCTCATGCTGCTGGAAAAGGCCCATACCCTGGCCGAGGGCGCCGGGGCTGCGTCGCTAGCCGGGGCGTTGCAGATCAGGGAACGGCTTGTCGGTAAGAAGGTGGCGATTGTGATAAGCGGCGGCAACCTGTCGATGCGCCAGCTAAGGGACGCGTTGGCGGGAGGATAGCCGGAAGATCGGGCCAGGCAGGAAGAGTAGCCGGATACGGACACCCGCCTTCAGAATCCTATAGTCGCCGTCCCCTCCGCCTCACATCAATCCAGCGAAACGCCTATCGCCGTCCCTATTCCGTAGGTCATCGACGCTGCCGCCGCGCCGACCAGCAACATGCGCACCCCTCCCCACAGGAGGTTCTTGCCCGTAATAGTGCCCAGGAGAGCGCCTATCCCGAAAGTCGCCGTCCCGCTCACGGCTATGGTGAGGCCCAGGGCAAGAATGCCGGAGGCGAACAGGTTAGGGAGGAGGGGTATCATGGCGCCCAGCCCGAAGGCCATGAAGGAGCTGATGGCGGCGATCCACGGGTAACCGAGCTGGTCGGGGTCCAGGCCCAGCTCCTCTCGGGCCAGGGTTTCCAGGGCGACCTCCGGGTTGGCGACGATTCTCTCGGCTACCGCCCGGGCCTCCTGCCTCGTGAAACCCTTGCGTTGATATATGAGGGCCAGCTCCTGCATCTCTTCCCGCGGGACCTCTTCAAGCTCCGCTCTCTCCACCTCTATCTCCCTCTCGTACACGTCCCTCTGGGCCCTCACGGAAACGTACTCGCCCGCCGCCATGGAGAACGCGCCCGCCAGCAGCCCTGAGATGCCCGCAATGACAATGAAGGTGGAGTCTGAAGTCGCGCCCGCCACACCCATCACGAGGCTCAGGTTGGACAGCAGTCCGTCGTTGAAACCCAGGACCCCCGCCCGGACGTTGACCGTGCCGCTGTAGTGTCGGCGCTCCAGGGAAATTATCTGGGTATGGTCGGGCTGGCCTGACAGCCGGCCCAGAACGCTGAAGTGCTCCACTTCCTCCTGGACGATGTTGGTGGCCTCGGGGTCCTCCCTGTAAGTGCTCGCATCCGCCGCCTCCGACCTCAGTATCATCGGCATGACGGCCCGGGTGCCGAATACCCGGGCGATGGTCCGCAGCGTCACCACGCGCAGGGTACGCCGGTAGTCGGCCGGGGACTGGTCCTCCAGGCCCAGCTTGCGAGACCAGATACGCACGTGTCGCATCTCGGCCTGGGCCAGGCGACGAAACAGATTGGCCCGGTCCTTGTCCCGCTCGACGCCCGCAAGGTCGCGGTATAGCTGCACCGCCTCGATCTCATTCTTGAGATACCGTCGGTAGCGCCGGTTGTCCGCTTCCCGGGGGTCGGGGCTTCTAAGCTTCAGGCCGCCCAGCATCGCCTTGTTCCTTCATCCTTTTGCCTCACAACGGACTTTTCAGCCTTGCTATTCTCCTGCCTGGGCCAGCACGTAGTTGATCAGCGTCCTGACCGGGACCCCGGTGGCGCCCTTGACGACGTATCCTTTCGTCTTGCTAGACATGAAGGTGCCGGCGATGTCCAGGTGCGCCCACGGCGTATCCTCGCTGAACTCGGCGAGGAACTGCGCGGCGGTGATGGAGCCCGCGGGCCTGCCGCCCGTGTTCTTCACGTCCGCAACGTCGCTCTTGTTCTGCTCCTTGTACTCTTCGAAGAGGGGCATCTGCCATATCTTTTCGCCCGCCTCCCTGCCAGCTCCGATTACGCTTTCGACCAGGGCCTGGTCGTTCCCGAAGGCCCCCGAGCTCACGTGGCCCAGGGCTATGACCATTGCCCCGGTGAGGGTCGCCACGTCCACCATGGAGGTGAGGCCGATCTTGCGGCCATAGGAGAGGGCGTCGGCGAGGAGGAGCCGACCCTCGGCGTCCGTATTCTCGATCTCGATGGTCTTGCCATTCATGGCCCGCACGACGTCCCCCGGCTTCTGGGCGGCGCCGTCCGGCAGGTTCTCGGAGGCCGGGACCAGGCCGGTGACGTTGATCTTCGGCTTCAGCTTGCCTATGGCGCCCATGGCCGCTATCACCGACGCTCCGCCGGACATGTCGCCCTTCATCTCCCCCATGTTGGCCGCGGGCTTGAGGGATATCCCCCCGGAGTCGAAGGTGACGCCTTTGCCCAGCAGCCCCAGGTTCCTCTCCGCCCCGTCCCCCTCGCCGCGATACTTCAGAATGATGAACTTGGGCGGCTGGCGGGTGCCCTTGGCTACCCCGGCGATGGCACCCATCCCCAGCCCGTCCATCTGCTCGCTGTCCAACACCTCGACCTCCAGCCCCGACTCCCGGGCCACGCGTTCGGCGGTTGCGGCCATGTCGGAGGGGGTCATGTAGTTAGCCGGCTCGTTGGCCATGTCCCGGGCGAGGTTCGCAGCCTCGGCGATGACTCCACCTCGTTCCACGCCTTCCTCCAGGGCCGCCACCTTCGACCCGTCCACTTCCACCAGCGTCATCTCCTCTATCTCACCGGTCTCGGGGGCAGTGGTGCGGTGCCTGGAAAACCTGTACGTTCCCAGCAGGCTGCCCTCGGCAATGGCCTGCGCCGAGTCTCCGGCGTCCATGCCCCCTATGCCCGCTCCGTGAACGATGGTGGACACCTTCTTCACGCCCTTGGCCCGCAGGCTGCGGCAGAGGCCGCCCATCACCCGGCGGACGGCGTCCTCGTCGAATTTCTCCCTCTTGCCCAGGCCCGCAACCACCACGCGCCT
>JAAXHX010000181.1 GCA_012270635.1 Dehalococcoidia bacterium
GACATAGCTTTCCCGTTGAAGCTGATAAGCGGACTGCCGGGACAATCGTAGGGTGGGGGTGGGGTGGGGTCAAGTCAAGAGGCGATGCATCAGTTCAGGACGCCGGCCTCGGCAACCTCCGCAATCTCTTCGTCGGTCATGCCAAGGATGTTCTTGAGGACGTATTCGTTGTGTTGGCCCAGCATCGGCGAGGGGCTGTTATAAAGGGCGGGGGTGGCGGAGGCGACGAACTCCGTGCCGTCGAAGGGGTGTCGGCCCATTTCGGGGTGGTCCATGTAGACGTAGTGGCCGCGGTGGGCAAGCTGCCTGTCGGAGAAGAGTCCCTCACAGCTGTTGACGGCGCCCGCCGGGACCCCGACCGCCTGCAGCGTCTCCATCAGGGGCACGGGTCCGAAGGAGCGGGTCCAGTCGGAAATGAGCGAGTCCAGCTCGTCTTCGTTGGCCTTACGGCCCGCCACGCTCCCGAGCTTGGGGGCCAATGCCCATGGTGGATTTCCCATCGCCGACACCAGGGCCTCCCACTGCTCCTCCGTCTCGACGGCAATGGCGCACCAGGTGTCGGGGGTGCGACAGGGGTACACGGCGTGGGGGGCGGCGGTGGGGGCCCGGTTGCCGTTCCGTTGCTGCTCGCGCCCGTTGGCCGAATAGTCGAGGATGGCCGGGGCGAGGACCTGGAGCGCACCCTCGAGCTGAGAGAGGTCCAAATACTGTCCGCGGCCCGTACGGGCCCGGTAGTCGAGGGCGGCGATGAGGGCGGAAGCGCCGAACCGGGCCAGGAAGAAGTCGGTGTAAGCGCCGTAGGGAGGCACGGGCGTGCGGTCGGGCCAGCCGCAATGGTGGACGAAACCGGCTAGGGAGCCGAGCATCGGGCCGAAGCCCGCCTGGCTGTCGTAGGGGCCTCCCCTCCCGAGCATCGATGCGCTGAACATGACGATATCCGGTTTGATCCTCTTCAGGTCGTCGTAGCCGAGGCCGTAGCGTTCCAGGGTGCCGGGGGAGAAGTTCTCGGTGACGGCGTCGGCCCAGCGGACCAGACGATGGAGGACGACCTTCGACTCGGGGTTGGAGAAGTCGACGCTGATGCCGTATTTATTGGAATTGTAGTTGGCGAAATAGCCGCTGCGGTTGATTCCGGGAACCCCTTCCGCATTGGGAGACGCCGTTCTCAGCACTTCGACGCGCCTATGGGACTCCACCCTGACCACCGTGGCGCCGTGGTCGGCGAGGTAGCGGGTGGTGAGCGGCCCAATGGCGACCCAGCAGAAGTCGAGCACCTTCAAACCCTCGAAGGGTCGGGTCTGCTGCCTTTGCCTGGGCTTCCTCGCCTTTTTTCGACTAACGCTGTCAAGGACTTCCTCGTTGTGCTCACCGAGGTAGGGCGCGCGGCATCTCGGGCCTACGGCGGCGAGGGTGGACTTGATGAACGGGCCCGGGTACTGGAAAGAGCGGCCTTCCCTCGGGTGGTCTATGCGTCTGAAGAACTTTCGGGCGGCCAGCTGGGGGTCGGAGAAGGCGTCCTGGGCGTTGCCTACGGGGAACATGAGGATGCCGCGTTCAAAGGCGCCTCTGTACAGCTCGGACTTGGTGTGGGAGAGGAAGAAGGGGGCGATAGCCGCGTCCAGGCTCTCGTGGACCGCATCGGACAGCTTTCCCGGGTCGACGACCCGCCAGTCAATCTCCGTCTCCAGGTCGGGGTTGAAGCCCTCTTCCGCCATCCAGCGAAACAGGGCGTTGGTGCGCTCGCCGAGGACTCCCCCCGAGAGAAAGAAGGAGACGAAGCCGTCCTCACAGGGCCATGTGGTGCGGACCTGTCTCTCGCCGCCCATGCCCCGATAGCTGCCCCGGCGCACGACGTTGATCCGGTTCAGGCCCCAGGTGGCGGGGGCCTCGGAGAGGACGCGGGCCACGGCCTGCTGCCCCGATACGTCCACGTGCTGCCCCTCGCCGGTGGCGAGCCTGTGGAAGTGGGCCACCATCGCGCCTACCGCCCCCGATGCCCCGGTCAACGGGCCGAACTGGGGTTGGGTTATCCTCACCGGCGGCCTGTCCGGGTCTCCGGTGAGAAAGGTGAGGCCCCCCATCGACATGCCGACCAGGTCGGGGCACCGGAACCGGGAGTAAGGGCCGGTCCGCCCGAAGGGGGTCATGGACACCGTCACAAGAGCGGGGTTCAGGGCCCTCAGGGTCTCGTAGCCGAGGCCAAGGGAGTCCAGGCAGCCAGGAGGAAAGGACTCCAGCAGGAAGTCGGCGTCGGCGGCCAAGTCCTTCAACCTAGCGGCGTCTGACGGAGAGGAGATGTCCAGGGTTACGCTGCGCTTTCCTGCGGCGTAGGCCCACCAGACCAGGCTGCGCTCGGGATGTGGGTCGTCCTTGTAGAAGGGGCCAAGTCTACGAACGGGGTTGCCGTCGGGAGGTTCGATGGCGATTACGTCGGCGCCGAGGTCGGAGAGGATTTTTCCGGCGAGGATGCCCATTTCACCGGCGAGGTCGAGGACTCGATACGGCGATAGAAGACATGGGCCTTGGCTTTCGACATGGGCCGTGGACACGGTTGAAGCCGCCTCCCGCCGATCAGAGGCCCAGGGCGTCGGAGAGCTTGCGCTTGTGGAGCTTCGGGTCTCCGAGGTAGCTGTATAGGGTGCGGGACATCTGAGTGTGCAGGGTGAGCCCGTAGCCGCGATCGATGCCGATGCCGGCGAGGACCTCGTGGGCGGCGTCACAGGCCTTGACGTGGGCCTCGGCAGTGATGGCTTTTGCCACGTGGACGGAGGTTTCCGCAGCCCTCCCGGTGTCGAGCTTCCAGAGGGCCTCATAAGTCGTCCATCGGGCGGAGTCCAGGTAGTTGACCAAACGGATGATGTGGTCCTGCACCCTCTGGAATCGGCCTATGGGCCTGCCGAACTGCACCCGATTTTGACTGTGCTCGACGGCCATGTCGAAGACTGTCTGCATTCCCCCGACCTGGTAGGCGCACAGCACGGGAAGAGCCTTCAGCAGGGCCCGCTCGAAGGCCGGCCAGCCCCCGCCCAGCAGCGCGGAGGGAGAAACCTCGACGTTATGGAAGGTCACCTCGTACATGGAGGTCATGAAGCCGTCCAGGGCCCTGACATTCAGACCTGGGAACCGGGCTTCGATCATGGCGAGGGCTACGTCACCACCCGCCCGCACGGCGCAGAGAAAGTGAGTCGCCGAGCCGGCGTCCTGAACGAAGAGCTTAACGCCGGAGAGGCTGAACGAGCCGTTCCGAGAAGTTAGGGTCATGCCCACGGACTCGGGGGTCCAGCCGTAGTCGGCTTCGGTGACTGCGACACCGACGACGCAGTCACCGGATGCTATTCCGGGGAGAAGCTCGCGCTTCTGCTCTTCTGTTCCGCCCTCTACGATGGCGAGGGCGGCAAGAACGCCGGAAGAGAAGAAAGGCCCGGGCACGGGCCCTCGGCCCAGCTCTTCGAAGACGACGGCGGTGTCGGTAAAAGAGTTGCCGGAGCCGCCGTATTCGACGGGTATGAGCATGCCGAGCCAGCCCATGTCCCGGGCGCGGTCCCACAGCTCACGGGTGGTATCCCGGCGGGCGGCCTCGAGTTCCAAGAGGGTCTCCTTGGGGAACTCCCGCTGCACGAACTCGCGGGTGACCCGTCGGAGAAGCTCCTGCTCTTCGGTGAGGGATAGGTCCATGAGGGGTGTTCAATTACTGACTAGGACACGTTAGGCGATGTCCCCTTGCCGCCGTGCACGCTAGGCTCCTTGCACCATTTGAACCTGAGTAGTTCCAAGGGACCGATGATGGTGTCAGGGAGTCCCAGTAGGTCTATGAGGACACGGTGGTCCAGTTCCTGCCGCACGTTGTCGCGATACGCCTCGTTGGCGGGAAGGAATTGCGCCGTACGCATTTCGTTAAAGAGCCGCTCGGCGGTTACCAGTTGGCATGGAGTGAGTTTGGAAACATCCAAGGTCGGCATTGTTCGGATAGCGGAGATGGGCATACTGCCGCGTCCCGCCTGCTGCCTGGAAGCGTGCCACCAGTAGCAAAGGAGACCTAGCGTTGTGTTTCCCCACAGAGTGTAGGCCATTTCCTGGGCGTGGTCGTCGAACTTTACATTGGGCCAAGCTCTTCCTCCAATGGTGGGACTCTCCGTGAAAGCGACAGCAAGCGGTTGAGAGTTGAACTGGAAGTCTCGGTTATGATGGGCGTGGCTGCGGGTGGCCCAGATTTCGGCGGCTCGGGCCTCTCTACCTATTTTCACCAGTCCTTCCCTGTCGGGAGCTACAATCAATTGTTTCTCACGCCGAGCATTGTGGCTCCATAACATTGGATAAGTGGGAGATCCGGAAGGCAAAGGGGCCAAATCAAAAGCCGTCCTATACGATGTGCCAACAATATCCTTGTCGGATATGCCAACACCGGACAAGCTTCCTACGGAAGTCATTGGTATGTAAGGCGAGTCACTTTTAGGCAGGCTGGGCAGCCAAAGACTCCCATTGGCAAGCTGATAGGCTGTTTGAACGAGTGAGAAGTCTGCAATCCCCACAGTCGACCAAGGGGTCTCCCTGTCGAGAGGTGCGTTTATAACATCACCGAGCCTTTCTTCACCTATGAATAGAGGACTTCCTCCAAAAGGACCGTTTTCCAATCTTCTTAAAGTTACGCCCTCGGTCTCCGTTCTTATAGCCCTAGCAAGTTCCACGGCCTCCATCTCGTTGGTGGGACGGCGCAATAGAGACACGAACAAGCCGCGGTCTGACGGAGCCTTAGAGGACTTGCGACAGACAATCAGCGCTTCTGCCATGCCCGTCTCCGCCGAAAATGAACGTTCGTACTGCCGGGGTGCCGCGATAGTTAACGTGATTACGTCTCGGTAACTGTCCGCAATAAGCTGGCGAACCTTGAGCCAGCTGGAGCCTTGAAGCGAGGTCATAGGAAGGACGAGGGCTACAATACCCGATTCCTTGACCATGCGGTTGGCAAGTGCCACGAAAGATGATGCGATGCCGGCATACCCATGGGCGCAAGTGCCCTTGGTAAGCTGCTTCTCCATGGCCAGCATCTTCTCTTGAGTATCCCTGTCCACGCTAAGGCCATGGAATTGCTTGGCTTTATACGTAATCTCTCGCGCCCCATCCCAATCGGAGCCTGATCTGGTGAAAGGTGGGTTCATGATAACGAGGTCCTGACTGGCAGGAGGCATGTCCACATCGTCCAGCGAGGAACGCTCTTCGCCCTTGCCGGTTACTGCGATGCCGGTGTGCAGAGGTATCAGGGGTCTGATGCCTCCATTGCTGGCAAGCAGGTCTAGAGACCCCAATGAAACGTGAGAGGCATCGCCGTTCTCGGTTTCCCCGTACTGAGTGACGATTGTCCGGGTGCGTTCGTAACCCTGTCTGGGATGGGAAGAGGAAAGCATGGACGCGGTGAGATGTACCGCGGACGGCAGCACGTCGCATGCGGTCAACGAATGTTCCATCATGTGAGCGTGCAGCCGCTCCGGATTGCCGCCTGCTACCCAGTGAAGCTGATTGACCCTCCGATAGGCGGCATGTATCAGGGTTCCGGTGCCGCATGCATAATCTGCAATTCGGAAGTCCTTGACCCGTTCGGGGTTTGTCCATTGGTCGCCGTCTGGGACGGCGAGATGGGCGAGGAGGGCGGCGGACTCGGGTCTGGTGTAGAAAGTTGCGAGGAACTTGCGGTCGGCGATGAGCCTCTGAAAGACGGTTCCCGATAGATCGTGGGAGCGGGAAACGCCTAGTGACACGATCTTGTCGGTGGTTTGCTTCATATCCCTGAGCACGTGATACGCGGCCTCGGGAGGGGTGATGTTGCGAAGGAGTTCCCTAGCGACGTTGAATATGGACCAGTAGTTTACTTTAAGAATCTTGCGCCACTCTTCCAGCACGGCGGACCGGAGGAGAAGGCCCCCCTTGTCGGTCAGTGCATCAAGGTCTTTAATCCCGTGTTGACCAGCGAGGTTTTGATGAAAGACTAGGGCGTTTATCATCACCGTCGCAGCCATTCGCAGGGTCTGCTCTTCCCGCGAGGTCTTGTCCACGTTCTGGGTTTCTTCCACATAGGGTTGTTTGAGGATTCGGTTAATTTCCGCCAGAGTGGTGTCGCTATCTTCCACAGCCCAACGCAATTGAGATGCCGCGTTTTGTACTCCCTGCCTCAGAATGTCAACCGCCTGCTCGACAAGGTTTTCGGGAACTGAAGCATAGATTGTGAAGGCGGCCAAATCTCTAAGGGCGCCCTTTATAAAGCCTGACTTAGGGAAACGCTTAGCCTTCGATGCGTCTCCCCCGGTGAAAAGCGTGTATTCCAAGGGAACACCCTGCGTAAGCATCGCATCGACGGAATCCTGCCCTACACAGTCGCGCAATGAGGTGGGCGACCTCAGCGCAATGACAGAATTAACCGATCCCGACCTCCCCGCTGTTCCTGCATCGAGAACCTCACCAAGTCTGCTTGACGCCTCCTCCTCGACGTTATCAGCGGGTATGTATTCGTTCTCGATCACTACAGGATGACGACCTCTTGGGAGGACTAGGATGTCGGGCTGCCTACGGCTTCCCCGGAATGCACCCCTAACCTCGCCAGACACCTTCCAGCCGGGAGACATGCGGTCCAGTAGGGTAGCGATACGTGCGTTAAGCAGATTTTCCAGTATAGGCACCAGTCTACCAGTCTCAGGCCAGGGCCCCGGCCTTCTCTTTAACGGAGCGGCCGATCCCGATGCGGCGGGCCATGATGACACGCTGGATGTCGGCGGTGCCGCCGGGGTGGAGGTTGACTATGGAGTTGCGCTGGTCCAGCTCGATGGCGGTCTTGAGGACTGTCCAGCGTTCGTCTTTGACCAGGGCGTAGGGGCCGAGGATGTCCAGGATGGCCTCGGCGTTCTCCAGGCCCGCCATCTTTTCGTA
>JAAXHX010000182.1 GCA_012270635.1 Dehalococcoidia bacterium
GGAGAGGGGGTAGGAGCCGCGGGTGTTCTCGGTGACGGAGTCGTCGTCCAGGTCCAGCTGTCGGGTGTCGAGGTCTATGGTCACGTTTTCTAAAATGGCGCCGAACTGGCGGGTGGTGGCGTATATCTCGGGTTCTGCGGTCTCGGACAGGCGGATGACCTTGGCGTAGCAGCCTCCCTCGAAGTTGAAGACCGAATCATCACTCCAGCCGTGCTCGTCATCGCCGATGAGGGTCCGGTCGGAAGCGGTGGAAAGGGTGGTCTTGCCTGTGCCCGACAGGCCGAAGAACAGGGCCACGTCGCCGTCGGGGCCCGAGTTGGCGGAGCAGTGCATCGGCAGCGTCCCCTCTGAGGGAAGCAGGTAGTTCATCACCGTAAAGGCTGACTTCTTGATCTCACCGGCATAGCTCGTCCCTCCTATGAGCACAATGCGCTGTCCAAAGTCGATGATGATAAACGCCTCGGAATTGGTCCCATCCCGCTTCGGGTCGGCGGAGAATCCAGGGGCGTGTATGAACGTGAAGTCCGGCGCCCCCACCCCGACCTCCGACCGGGACATCGGCAGGAACATGTTGGCGGCAAACAGGTTGTGCCACGCGGTCTCGGTGAATATCCGCAGTCTTCGCCGGTAGCGCGCGTCGGCGCCGATCCAGCAGTCCCGGTAGTGGACGTCCTTGGCCTTCAGATGGCCCAGGACCCGTGTGAGCAGTCTATCGAACGTACCCTGCTCCATGGAGCGGTTGACCGGCCCCCACCATATATCCCCCTCAGACGAGGGCTCCCTCACTATGAATTTGTCGTTGGGGGAACGCCCGGTATACTTGCCCGTGCCGACCACCAGGACGCCCCCCGGCCCCACAGTGCCCTCCCCGTTTCGCACCGCCTCCTCCCACAGGGCCTCGGGCGCCAGGTAAGACGCCCTCTCACCGAGCAGTGCGATGGCAGCCCTGTTCTCTCCCTCCAGCCGACTGGGCAGATGCGTCTGGGTCATACTGCTCTCCCATCCTCATATCAGGAGCCGATAGACCTGAAAACGAAGAACATCCCTGCAACTATTATGGCCGCAGCCGCCAGGACCCCCCATTCCCGAATCGAGCGTCGGTGTTCGGGCTCCACAACCCGGCCCCCGCCCCAGACCACCCGGGGCCCCTCGGAGCGAGACGTGCCAGGGGAATGCATCCGTCCTGCAGCCTGCGTAGTACCCCCGGTCGCCGGTTCAAAGCGTGGAAGCGCAGACTCTATGCCGAAGCCGACGTTGTAGTAGCAGCGGGCGCATATCACCGGCACGATGACCTGCCCCGCCCAGTACCCGGTCACGGAGCTGAACCCCCGCCTGAATTCGCCGCCATTGCAGCGGGGGCACAACCGCTCGGGGCTGCCTGGGGGCCTCACCCTGCCCTGCTCACACCGTCGCCCAGCACCCCGAAGAGCATATCATCTTTCAGTCCAGCAGGGGGATGGTGGTCCACATTATCTCGTCCGGGGAATTGGTCAGGCCCCTCTCCTTCGCCAAGTCTCGAATCTTGAGTAAGGTCATGTTCACTTCCGGGGTCAGATAGGTCCATTCCTCGGCGGGCGGGATCCAATAGGGCGAGTTGATTCTCACCACCTTCTTCTCTGCGAGATTGAGGTATATCCCGAACTTGGAAATGTCCATTCGGCGTTCTCCTTATTCGACGGTCACGGACTTGGCGAGATTCCTGGGTTGGTCGACGTCGCAGCCCCGGGTCACGGCGACGTGATAGGCGAAGAGCTGCAAAGGGACCACCGAGACCAGGGGCGACAGCAGCTCGGGAGTAGGGGGCACATGGATGACATAGTCGGTCCTCGCTCCGATGTCTTCATCACCCTCGGTGGCGATGGCCAGGACCCTGCCGTTGCGCGCCTTAACTTCCTCGATGTTGCCGACCATCTTCGCGTACAACGAGTCCTGTAAAGCTACGGCTACCACGGGCATATCTTCGTCGATGAGGGCTATGGGCCCGTGCTTCATCTCTCCCGCCTGGTAGCCTTCCGCATGGCAGTAGCTGATCTCCTTCAGCTTCAGCGCGCCTTCCATGGCTACGGGATGGCTGATCCCCCTCCCGAGGTAGAGGTAGTTGTTGGTCCGGTACGCCTGCCGGGCGATCTCCCTGACTGCGTCATCGGCCTCCAGGGCCCTGCTCACGAGGCTCGGGAGCCTGGCCAGGTCATCGATCATCTGACCGGCCTGTCCACCGGGTATCAGGCCCCTGGCCCGGCCCACGTAAAAGGCTATCAGATAAAGGGCCAATATGGAATTGGTCAGGCATTTTGTGCTGGCAACCCCTATCTCCACGCCCGCCCTTATGTCGAGCGAACAGTCGGCGAGCATGGCGGCCTGGCTGTGCTCGCTGTTGGTGATTGCCATGAGCATCGACTTCCGGGACTTGGCTTCTTCCATGGCAGCCAGGGTGTCCACGGTCTCGCCGGACTGGGAGACGGCTATCACCAGGGTGGAGGGCCCGATAATCGGGTCCCTGTAGCGGAACTCGGAGGCGTTTTCCGCCTGGGCCGGGACTCGGGCCAGGGACTCGAACATCCGGCTGCCCACGGCGGCGGCGTGCAAGCTGGTGCCCATGCCAACAATGATCACCCGCTCCGTCTTCGCCAGCACGTCGGCGACCCCCGCGAGCTCCGGGAGCAGGACGTCGGCAGGGTCGAAGCTGATGTGGCCCCTGAGCAGGTTAGTCACCGACTCCGGCTGCTCCATGATCTCCTTCAACATGAAATGCTTGTATCCGCCCTTGGCAAAGGTGACGTCGCCTCCCGTGACGGGTAGGGGGGCGCGGGTGAGGGGACCCCCGCCTTCATCGAAGTAACGGGCGCCATCGGGCTCTACGATGGCCATCTCCCCCTTCTTCAGGTGTACCGCGTCCCGGGCGTAGGGGGATATGGCCGGAAGGTCGCTGGCCAGGAACATTTCCCCCCGACCATAGCCCACCACCACCCCGCCCCCGTTCCCCACCCTCGCCACAACTATCCTGCCCGGCTCCTTCGCATCCGCCACCGCCACGGAGAAGGCCCCCTCCAGGAGGTCGAGGGCGCTCCTCACCGCCTCGGCCAGTCCCAGCCCCGAGCCCCTCTTCTCTTCAACCAGGTGGGCTATGACCTCCGAGTCCGTCTCCGACGAGAACTTGTGCCCGGCGTCTATCAACCTGTCCTTGAGGGCGCGAAAGTTTTCGACTATGCCGTTGTGGACAACGAAGAATCGTTCGGTGCAGTCGGAGTGAGGGTGGGCGTTTTGGGACGTGGGCTTCCCGTGAGTGGCCCAGCGGGTGTGGCCCAGGCCCGTGCCCCCCTCCGGGACCCGGGTGCCGACATTCGCGACCAGGGCGCTGAGCTTACCCGCCTGCTTCTCCACCACCGCGCT
>JAAXHX010000183.1 GCA_012270635.1 Dehalococcoidia bacterium
AACAAGCACTAGTTCAGACCTTCCCTAGGAGTCTGCGCCGCAGAAATCGCGCCGGGTTATCTTTCGATGTGACGAAGACATTTGGAAAGGTTTTCGGTGAACGGAGGGCGTTAAGGGGAACGACCTTTCGGCCGTACGATCCGGATCAGATTCTGCTTTGGCCTCCGGATCTTCGGGACGGGGTACGGGAAGATCACGGGGCCCACCCTGGGAGCGATCGGGTGGACCCGGTGGACCTAGGCGCGTACCGTGGAGACGGGCGGCGCCACTCGCCGTACGATCCGCGGATGAGGGTCCAGGGGCGGATCTAGGCCTAGGCGACGGGACCGTTCTCGTCGCGGAAGAGGGCGAAGAGGCGGGAGGAGGCGGTCGCGTTACGGAGGCGGGCGGCGGGTCATTTTCCGAAGCACCGGACGCGGTGCGCGTTCAGGCGACGGCCTCTGGGGGATTTCCGGAGGGTGTTTACGGAGGGGGTGGTTCTCGCACGGACGAGGGGTCGGGCGGGGCTGGGCCGGGGGTCGGTGGAGGGCCCGAAGGTTCGGGCGAACGCGAGCCAGCGCCCGGCGAGGAGCTACGGGCCTAGGGGGAAGGAGGCGTCTCGGCTGGAGGCGGAGATCGAGGCGCGGGTGGAGCGAGCCGAGGCGGTGGACGAAGCGGAGGACGCGCGCTACGGCGAGGAAGTTCGGGGAGACGAGCGGGCGGAGGAGCTCTGGCCGCGCGAGGACCGGTGGGCGGCGATACGGGAGGCGAAGGCGCAGACCGAGCGCGGCGGACGACACCCGGGGCCGCCGGCCGGGGCCGAAGCGCCACCCGAATGGAGGTCGTCCCTTCAAGCGGGCGTACGGAGAGCCGGACCAGCAGGCGCCGCGCCCTTTCACCGATCCGGAGAGCCGGATCAGGAAGACATCTTCGGAAGGGTTCCAGCAGAGCTACCATGCGCAGAGGGTCGTGGAGGGGGAGAACCCACGGGGGGGCGGCCCGGAGGAGACGGACAACGCGAGCGACCCGGGACCGCGGATCCCGAGGGTCGATGCAGTGGTGCAAGAGTATGGCGAGAC
Organism: Dehalococcoidia bacterium; assembly: GCA_012270635.1. The sequence continues at coordinate 1,059 of JAAXHX010000183.1, forward strand.
GCCGACGCAGGGGTGGGCGGACGCAGGCTATGGCAACGAGCGTGACCTTAAGGAACTGGAGGAGCGGGACCTCGACGCGTATGTGGCGGGGGTCCGGTCGGGCACGGCGGCCCCTGAAGTGGACCAGGAGCCCCCTCCAGCCAAGGCCCGCCGGGCCGAAAACGCTACGCCCGACGAAAAGGGCCGGCCGAGGCGCCCCTCGGCTGGATCCAGGAGGGGAGGGGCTTTCGACGATTCCGCTTCCGGGGCCTCGAAGAGGTCCCGGCCGAGTGGACCCTCGTGGGCCGGGCCCTCAACCTCAAACGGCGGCCCCCGCTTCAAGCGGCCCGAGCGGCTTGGATCGGATACCCCATCCGCGGCCGCGAGGACTGCCCCGGCCTCCCGGAACGTCCCTATGGGCTATCTCCCCCTCCGGCCCGTAAGCACCGCCCCCTTCAGCCGTTCTCCTCCTCCTATTTGCACCGCTCACGCCCTACCCATGCCCAATACATCCCGTGGTCTTACGTTCTGCAGCGCAAGCTCCTAGCATCTTCTAATGAAAATTGGTACATGACTCGGAGTAGGTGGCAGAAGGGCTGTGTCGAAAGATTCGAAAATTGCTTCATAGATCAGAGTTTCATTTACTTTTTAGGGCTATGTACTTAGCACACAAAAGCCGCAGCTTTATGACCTTATCTCCGCATATTAAGGCAAGCACCGCAACAGGGAACGAGGTATCCCAATGACGCGCACAATTCCACGCTCAGCCCTCCACCTTTGAGTTTTCAGCCAGCTCCCTGATGAGGGTTCGGCGCCCGCGAATACCTGTATCAACGCCCGCTGGCCCGACGGCGTAATCTGCATCCATGCTAAGGTTTATTGCATTCGCAAGAGAAGCTCTACCTGCAAGTCCAAAGAATGCCATAAGCAGTTGCCATTCGTGTCGGAACGGTAATCCAAGCTTCGCCCATTCCACTTCGTAAATGGTGAAGTTGCCCCGTTATGACGGACACTGTTCTATTGAGTCCAAGCAAGGAGGGGAGTCATGGCGGGAAGAGGGCAAGGGCGGTATTCGCCCGAGTACAAGGAGCGTATCGTCGATCGGGTGAGAGCCGGTCGCACAGTCTGGGGTCGGTGGCACGCGAGTTCGAGCCGTCTGAGCAGACGATTCAGAACGGGGTCCAGCCAGCGGCCGGGACAAGGGCTGGCGAAGCGACGGGCTGACGACGGAAGCGCGCCCGGAGAGGAGGGAGCGGAAGCGGGCAGTCAAGCGGCAGCGGAGGGAGCGGGACCTCCTAAAAAGCCGCGGCCTAGTTCGTGAGGGCGAGCGGCGGGGGAGGCGTACCGGCCCCCTTCCCGCTTGCCGCCCGGACCCCGGGGCAGGGGCTCTCCTCCAGCGGGTACGACGACGGGCGGCGGCACGAGCGCGAAGCGACGCCGAGCTCAAGGGCGGGATCCGGGTGAAGGGGATCGAGCGCGGAGAGACCGAGGGCCGTCCGCGTATCCCCGCGGCGCTCCTAGCCCTTGTGGGGGTCGGGCGGACTGCAGGGCGTTGTTGTAACCGTCCCATCGTCGTTGAACGTTACGTTTGCGCCGTTCGCCTCAAGGCGCTTGCCGTCCTCGCTGTCCGTGTAAATTACTGTGTCACAATGCTCTGCCACATACTGTACGCAATCAGCGAAATTCGCAAGCCCCCTTAACCATGCCCCCTTGTTCATTGTGCAGTCTGGTGTGGCAAGGACGCCGTAAGAGTCGGAATGCTTATTGTTCTTTCTGCTGAGGATCTGCATTCGCATGAATTTAATGAGGAACGTTCCGGCGTCAGAAACGCCCCAATAGCTGCCGTCTGAAAGGCGCCCCGTCCCTTCCCACTCGAATCGGGCGAGGTATTCGGGGACCTTGGTGATGATCATGGCCTTGTGTTCTTCCCATTCGGATTCTATCAGCGCCTCTATTTCGGAGGTGAGATCTGGAGGCGTCTCCTTCACAGAAGAATCGCAGGCGGCAAACAGGACAAGGAAGAATGGGACAAAGAGTATGCGTTTCATTGTGCCAAGGGTTGGTTCAGCTGTCCTCTTCAGGCTCACACGGCACCAACGTCATGCTGCCGTCGTCGTGGACCTCGAAAATGTTATAGCCTACAGCGGTAATGGTTTCGTCCCCCTCCTCTACAGGCATTTGAAGGCCCACGTCGCATACTTCGACCAAGTCCTCAAGGCACCGTGCATAGGCCCTCGCTTCCGAATTGGAGGGCTCTACGGGCATTGAGCACGTCGGCGGGGCCATGATCTTGTGAACCACTACCTCAAACGGCCTGCCAATGCTCGTCGCCCAGTGAATCCCTCTGGGCAATGTGTGGTATTTCCCTGCGAACAGCTTGGCATCACGAGTCAGCCATAGTGAGGGCTCTGACAAAACCAACTCCTCAAGTGTGGGCGTTGAATCTACATTTGAGTCCATAGAAGAGTCGCAGCCCCATACAAACAGCAGGGCCAGCGATACTGCTGGCTAATGCCTTCATTTTGCACTTCCGCGTTGGCGATTGATGAAGAGCATAACAACAAATAACCAGAACTGCCAGCAATTGATTCCCTTTTTTGGGTCTTCATCGGTTTAAGTGGGTATCCTTACCTGCGGACGCTTTCGGGATATAGATCGAGACCTCCAAGGTGAAAGTAAATGGCGTGGGCCAACCGGCTTTGGTTACGAAAGCCTCTGCTACGCACTTTGATGGTTTTGATTCGGCTGTTGAGGCTTTCCGCAGGACCATTGCTCACCTTGAGGGCCATCGCATTAAGGATACCCCACAGGTGTCTTTTGATGGTCCTGGCGGCCGCTTTGACCGGCTCAAGTCGACATCGCATCGCCCAGGACAACCAGCGCTCCCAGTCCCTGCGGGCCCAAGTGCGGGACGCGTAATGCCACAACTGCCGGGCCCGGTCTTTGATAGCCCCTGCTCTGGCCGTCTTCAACGTACGGGTACGCAACTGCTCGAAACGCACCATCTGCCTGTCCGACATGTTGGCCGGGTTGGTCAACCCGTCATACCGGGTCCCTTTGAGATCGTGCAGGCCTTGCTTCATCAAAGCCCGGTGTTCCTGACGCCGCCCCTGGTCCACGGCCGTGTTCAGACATTGGGTCACGTGGAACCGGTCAAATGCCACTTTCTGCCGGGCCCCGGGCACATGCTCCAGTGTAGCATTGATATAGGCCGGCCCCCTATCCATGCTGACACTCTTGATACTCTCCAGCTGCTCCGACGTGAGACGGGTATACCACTGCGCGAGGGCGGCTTTCGTCCGATCTTGCCCCACATACAGCACCGTGCCCGCTTGAGCATCGGACACGATCGTGACATAATCATGCCGTTTGCGGAATGACGTCTCGTCCACGCCAATGTGAGCGCAGGGCTGCTCTGGCCTCCCCGCAAGCCCCCGTTGCACCGCCCGCTGCATGATCCGGTCTATGGCTGTCCAGCTCATTCCCATCAGACGGGCCCCCGCCGACACACTCGCCTCCTGCAGCCAATCCACCACCAACGACTCAAACGCTGCCGTGAACCGTGACTTCGCCTCCGCCCATGGAAGGGCCACCGTGCGCACACCATGTGTCGGGCAGTCTACCCGGGGCAAGTCCGCCATGACCATGGTCCGGTACGCGCACATATCCAAGTGACGCCATTGCCGATGGCGGTGATCGTAGCGTGGAGACACGACGTCACACGGTGGACCGGTCAGTGCCTCACCGTCCTTGCAGGTCACGTGAATCTGAACTTCTCGCTTCTTAGGGGCCAGTGTCACGTTCGTGACTTTCCACGGTGCCTGGAGGCCTAAGAGTCGGCTGAAATCTTTCGCTTGTACGGACCTAGTGTATAGGGAATAATAAACTGTCAACAGATGCGTTAAAATGCCAGACCGGACACGGCTAAGACTCCCATCCAGCCCATTGCAGGTACTACTCAATCTACCCCTAAACCCACTCGATTGGATGAAGAGCC
>JAAXHX010000184.1 GCA_012270635.1 Dehalococcoidia bacterium
TGCAACCATACACTGGACGGCGGTGGACTATGGCAAGACCCTTGGATTAGCCTTGGAGACCGGCCTGACCGCCTACGATGCAAGCTACCTTCACCTGGCTCGCACTTTGGGACTGCCTCTCGCCACCTTCGACAGGAAATTGAGCGTAGCCGCCCAGGGCTAGGTTGTCCGCTGGACCCTTCGGGGCACTCGTCGGCTGGGGACCCTTTACAAAGCTGTCATTCCTGCCTCCGCAGGAATCCAGGGCTGGGGTTTCCAGCCGCTAAAACCATTCAGTCTCACCCCAATATCGGCAGTTGTACAAAGGGCTTGGTTAGGGTCAGGGCCGGATCCGCGTCCGCTTGTGGTTGACGTAGTCAACCAGTATGTATTCGCCCAGCCGATCGGCCGTGGTAAAGAACGCCCGACCCCGGTTTATCTTCGTTACCTGCTCCATGAAGTCGATCAGATAGTAGCTGGTGTCCAGCATGAAGACGTTGATGATTATCCCGTCCTTCGTGCACCGCTTCACTTCCTGCAGGGTCGCCTGCACCGTGGCGAGGCTCGGCGGCCATGCGAAGTAGGGGTATCCCTGCTCCATGTGGGCCGTCGGCTCCCCGTCCGTGATCATGATGATCTGCTTGTTGTCGCACTTGCGCTTTGCCAGGAACTCGCGCCCCAGTTGCAGGGCGTGCTGCATGTTCGTCCCCGGAGCGCTCTCACTAGCCCCGGTTTCCGGCAGGTCTCGGGCCTTTACCTCCTCCGCCATTAGCGAAAAGCCGATTATGTGTAGGTCGTCCTTCGGGTACTGCCCCGAGATCAGGCTGTGCAGCGCCAACGCCACCTTCTTCGCCCCGAAGAAGTCCCCGCTCATGTCCATGGAGCGGCTCTGGTCCAGCAATAACACCGTTGCGCTTCGGGTCTGGTGCTCGGGTCTGTATATCTCCAGGTCCGACGGCGTCATCCGCACCGGGACCCCGGGCCCCGACCTCTCCACCGCGTTCAATATCGTCCGCGGGATGTTCAGCCGGAACGGGTCCCCAAACTCGTACCCCTTGGTGTCCTGCACGTCCTCCACCCCGATGCCGCTCCGCCTCGTCTCGTGCGCCGCCCGGCGGTCCTTCTTCATGTGCCCGAATATGTCCCTCAAGGCCTTCTGCCCGATCCTCCGCAACCCCTTCGGAGATAGCTCCATCCGGCTATCTTTGAACCGCAGGTATCCTGCCTCTTCCAACTCCCGGGCCAGCTGCCTCAGCGCCTCCACATCCTCCTCCGCCTCCTCCCCCAACACCTCCCGTAGCTTCTGAGTGTCGATTCCCTCCAGCCCTCGGCTGGCCTGCGCCCTCCGAATCTGCGCCTCCAACTCCTCCATGTCCTGCAGCCTTGACATCAGGTCCATCGCCTCGTCCCAGCTGACTTCCTCTTCACCTTCGAAGGGGTAGCTGCTTCGCCTCCGCCGAGTGGGATGCAAGGCTTCCAGGTTTTCCGCGAGGCTCGCCATCAGGTCCGCCAGGTCGGGGTCCGTTAGCTGGGCCTGCATCATCTGCTCCAGCGACTCCCGGGCCTCGTCCGAAAGGCTGTCCATCAACGACCTCATCTGCGATATCCGACGCTGCAGCTCCTCGATGAACTCCTCCAGGGTGTCGGGTATGTCGGGGAAGGCCCCCCGGTACCTCTGCTTGAACTCGTCGTAGCCCGGATCGAGACCCATGCGCTGCCGCTCCAGCATCTCGTTCAGGTCGGAAAGCATCTGCTTCAGGGCGTCCATCTCTGCGGGGCCCATGTTGCCCATCCGCTCCGCCAAGTCCCGGGCGTAGGGGTCGAGGGTCTTCTGTCTCAGCATGTCCAGCAGCTTCTGGAACTCCTCCCGCGCCTCGTCATCGAGGAACTCGTAGTCCATCAGCTCCTTGAACCGCCCCCCGACGCTTTCCGGCAAGTTGTCGAGCTGGTCGAGCTTCTTCTGTACCACCCGCTCGAGCATCTCCCGCATCCCCTCCCCCGGCTGCTGGGCGCCTGCCTCCTCCCGTCGCTTCTCCAGCCCCCGCCTCTCCAGATCTACTATCCGGTCCAGCGTCTCCTCCAGCTCGTCCATCATGGAGTCCAGGTCGTACCGCTTCAGCTGCCGCTCCTTCTCCCGACGGAGCTGGTTTATCAGGTCCCGCAGCCCCTGGAGCCGCATCCCCTGTCGGGTCTGCATCCCCCTCTCCACCAACCTTTGCAGCGCCGACTGGAGGTCGCCGTAGGCGAGCACGTCCTTCGTCAGTTCATCCATCAGTTCTTCCGCAGACGCCCTGAACGGCTCTTGCGTCCCGTCCCACTTCGAATATCTGTATCGAATGCTCAAACCGTCACCTGTAAATGGTCATGTCGACTTGCCAACCGGTCCCGGGGTTAAGACCGGAACGAGTCCACCGTCCGGCTCAACCCCTCTTCCAACGACACCGTGGGGTCCCAGCCCAACACCCGGCGCGCCTTCTCCGTATTGAGGACTATCTTGAACACCTCGCCCTCGCTCAGCGTCCTGTACTGCGGGCTGAGGGAGTTGCCGGTCAATCTGTTCAGGTGACCGAATATCTCATTGACCGAAGTCCCCACCCCCGACCCCAAGTTGAAGGCATCGTCGTCGCCCGAGCCAAGGCAGATGACGTTGGCCCTGGCCACGTCCTGGACGTACACGAAGTCCCTCTCCTGATCTCCGGTCCCGTTTATCGTCACTCGTTTCTTGCTCAGCATCCGGCTCGCGAATATCGCCACCACCCCCGCCTCCCCTCCGGGGTTCTGCCGGGGCCCGTACACGTTGGAGTACCGCAATGCAGTGTACTTCAGGCCGTACAGGCTGCGGTAAATGGGCAGGTAGATCTCCACGGCAGCCTTGGCCGCGCCATAGGGGGCCAGGGGCCGGACGGGGTGGTTTTCGTCGCACGGCAGGGATACCGGCTCACCGTATATGGCCCCCCCGCTGGAGGAGAAGACTATCTTCTCCACGTCGTTGTTCCGGCACTGCTCCAGGACATTGAGAGACCCCATTATGTTCTCATCCGCATCCAGCAGGGGCCCTCGGATCGACTTCGTTATGCTGGCCTGCGCCGCCAGGTGGCAGACGAAGCGAGGCTTATGATCCTGGAAGATGCGCGCCAGCCCCGGCTCCCGAAGGTCGGCCTCCATGATCGGGACCTCCGGGTTGACGTTGTCCCTGCTGCCCGTGACCAGATTGTCGATGACAACTACTTCGTATCCTTCCCTATGCAACGCATCGACAACGTGCGACCCGATGAAGCCCGCACCCCCCGTCACCAGGACCTTGTCAGCCATCCATTTTCCCTAAACGATGCCCTTGCATGCCCTCCGTCCGAGGGACCGGGGGCCGCTCGTGCTGGGCCCTAGTTTATCCTGAGTCTGTCGAAGGGAAGTATGAACGGAGGGGAACACCCCCTCACACCTATCCAAAGCGCCCAATCACCCCGTCCGCAAACAGCTCCAAGGACTTCTCCAAGCTCGTAAATTTGCCGTTCGACGCCTGCGTGTTCAGCACCACCGTATCGAACCCCGACACCGTCGCCATCTTCTCCACCTGGGCCCGCACCTCGTCCGGTGTACCCGCCAGCGCAAGCTGGTCGATGAACTTGTCGGGCACCCCGCCCGGGTTCTTGGGGGCGTTCGGGTCGTGGGGGTAGGGCGAAAATCCCTTCCTGATCCGTTCTATGGCTTCCCGGTCTTCCTCGTCGAACAGGTCCGGGTCCACCCTGGACAGCAGGCTGGCCACGTGCTTGGAGGCGTGCTCCCGGGCCACGACACCGTCCTCGGCGATGGCGAAGGGCGTCCACATGATCACCCTCGCCTCCGAGGGGTCCTTGCCTGCCTCCCGCATTCCTGCGTGAACGGTGTCCAGCCCCGCCCGCACGAAAGCCGGCCCCGACCCCGCCATCAGGATGATGTTCGACGTCGCTCTCGTGGCAGCCCGGAGCATCTTCGGCCCCGTTCCCGCAACGTATATCGGGACTTGGGTTGGGCCGTCCAGCCAGGAGATGCCTCCCCTCACCCCTGAGTCGAAGTCCGTCTCCCGGCTGTCCAGGAGGTCCGTCAGCTTCCCGACGTACTCCTCCATCTCCGCAATGCGGGCCGGCCTGCGTCCTATGGTTCTGACCAGGCTGTTGCCCGTGCTCACCCCCAGAATTACCCTGCCCGGCGCAAGCTCGTTCAGGGATGCGAAGGCGCTCGCCGTCACGCTTACGTGCCGGGTGTAAGGCGCCGTCACCCCCGCCCCGAGCTTTATCCGGCTCGTGCCCAATGCGCACGCCGTCAGGGTTACGTACAGCTCCCGGCAGAGGACCTGGGAGTCGGCGATCCATAGGCTGTCGTAGCCCAGCTCCTCTGCCAACTGCGCCGTACGCACCACCTCGGGCATCGGTTTCTGGGCGAATATACACGCCCCGAATTTCAGCTTTCTCATCGACCGGATTCCCCCTGTCGAGCCATTGTAACACCCCCCTGCGTTTTCTCCGCGTACGGGCTGCCCCGTGTAGTTGTCCTCCCGTGTGTCGACGAGCATCCCGATGTCCCACTCCTCCCTTGCGTCGCCATCCCCTCCCCCTTATCATCCCTCGCGCTATGGCCAAATCCCCAGACCCCAACGCTGTAAGAATAGTCGTCATCGGCGGCGGCACCGGCAACTACGTGGTGCTCAACGGGCTCAAGCGCCACACCCCCAACCTCACCGCCATCGTCGCCATGACCGACAGTGGGGGATCCTCCGGCAGGCTCCGCGACCAGCTCGGGCAACTGCCCCCGGGCGACGTCCGCCAATGCCTCCTCGGCCTCAGCCCAGACCAACCCAACGACTCCACCCTCCAGCGCCTCCTCGACTACCGGTTCGACCGAGGACGAGACCTTCGGGGCCACAGTTTCGGCAACCTCATGCTAGCAGCCCTCACCGAGATTACCGGCAGCATGGCCCTGGCCATCATCAAGGCCGGCCGCATGCTTCAGATCACCGGACGCGTCCTTCCCGTGACTCTGACCAACACCGACCTCAAGGCCCGCCTCGTCGACGGCACCGTCGTCGCCGGAGAGGCCAGCATCGACGTCCGCAGCATCAAGCCCGGCGTCCTCATCGACTACGTGTACCTCGACCCCCCCGCCCAGGTGTATCCGCCCGTCGTAGAGGCCATCCTGGAGGCTGACCTTGTAGTCATGGGCCCCGGCGACCTCTACACCAGCATCATCCCCAACCTCATGGTGGACGGCGTGCAGGATGCCATCGCCCGCACCCCGGCCAGGACCGTCTACACCTCAAACCTCATGACCAAGCCCGGGGAGTCCGACTCCTTCAAGGTCTCCGACTTCGTTAAGGAGGTCAGGCGCTACATGGGCCCGAGGGGACGCATCGACTACCTGCTCGTCAACAACGGCCCCCTACCGCCGGCCGAGGTCGACCGCTACCGTTCCGACAACGCGCACCCCGTCGAGTTGGACGTCGAAGAATGCCTCGGCTTGGTTGGGCGGATAGTGCGCAGCCCCATGGTCGGGTCCGGGCCCCAGATCCGGCACGACTCGGAGTCCCTGGCCGACGCCATTATGGGCGTATCCCGGGATCAGGCCTCGTAGCTCGTCTCCCCGGACCGGGCCGTCACCTTGTTCAGCTTCCGGTTCAAGTGCAGCCCCTCCAGTATGAACTCCACCCCCGACGCTACCGTCGACGGCTTGTCGCACCGGAGTTTCTCCAGGCCTTTATCGAATCCACCCAGCTTCTTCGCCAACCGGGCGTGCGTGCGGGAGTGGGCCATGCCCGAAATGCCCACGCTGGCGCCCTCCTGGAACTGCGTTAGCAGTGCCGCGAAGTCCGTGACCTTGAAGTAGCGGGCGAAGACGTTGACCACTGCCTGGTCCACCAGGCCGTCCAGCACCTGCTCGCTCCGCTCGTCTTCAACCGTCTCCAGCTCCAGCTTCCCCAGCGTCGAGGCTTTCAGGTAAGCCAGGTCCGATATCCTTGGCGCGGCGGTTTTCTCCCCGGTGTGCAGCGCTCTCCGCATCGCATTGCCCAGAATGCTTTCGTAGTTCGCCGTCGATATCCTGACGCTCACCCCCGACCGTTGGTTGACATCCGGGCTCTTCCTGGCCAGCGCCGACACCTGCGCCACTATCTCTTTCATGAAGTGCGGCGTCAGCGTCGTACGCCCATCTTCGAACCGGCGCGCCTCCGACTCCATTATGTCGATCTCGACTTCCGGCGTCCTCGGATAGTGGGTCCGTATCTGCGCACCGTACCGGTCTTTGAGCGGCGTGATGATCCGTCCTCGGTTCGTGTAGTCTTCCGGATTCGCGCTCGCCACTACCAGGATGTCCAGCGGCAGCCGGATCTGATACCCCTTAACCTGGATGTCCCGCTCCTGCATCAGGTTGAACAACCCTACCTGCAGCCTCTCCACCAGGTCGGGGAGCTCGTTGATGCAGAAGATGCCGCGGTTGGCCCTCGGGACCAGGCCGTAGTGCACCG
>JAAXHX010000185.1 GCA_012270635.1 Dehalococcoidia bacterium
GTGAAGGGGAAGGGGACGTCGGGATAGAGTTCCCGGAGCCTCTTCCAGGCCCGGGTCCCGACCTCCTGGGCCGCCTCGACAACGGCGGACTCGTCTATGGTGAGAACTTCGCGGTCGCGCATAAGCCACTGCCCTTCCACCATAACGGACTCGACGTCGCCGGCCTGGCCGTTGTGGACGAAGGCGGACACTATTCTGAGGTTGGGAACGAGGTGGGCGCGGGAGGAATCGATGACGAAGAGGTCAGCGTGCTTGCCCGGCTTCAGGGAGCCGACTTTTTGGTCGAGGCGAAGGGCCCGGGCGGAACCCATGGTGGCCCACTCTAGGACGTCCTCGGGCATGGGGGCCATCTGGGAGTTGCGTCGGACCCTTTCGTAGAAGAGGCCGGAGCGCAGGACCTCGACCATGTCCTGGGCCATGTTGTCGGAGCCCATGGCGACGTTGCACCCCGCAGCTTCCAGCTCCATGACGGGCGCGGCGGTCCCCCGTCGGGCGGCGATGGCGGGGTTGTTGGACACGCTCACCCCTGCGCCGCCAAGCATGGCGATCTCCGAGTCATCGACATAGCGGTTATGCGCGGTGAGAAGGCGAGGGCCGAGGAACTCGTTGGCGAAGAGGTAATGGGTGGGCCTGACGCCCAGGGTGCGACGGATAGCGTTCATCTCCACCATGCTCTGGCAGAGGTGGATGGTGTAGCCGATATCGTAGCGTTCAGCCATTTCCCTGACGGAGCGGAGGAGCCGGGGGGAGCAGGACTCGGGGGCGCCGGGGGCCAGGAAGCAGGTTATGCGGCCATAGGATGCGCCATGCCATGCCTTTACCAGGTCTTCACTCATTTGAAGACCGGTCTCTCCCTTGTCTTGCGAATAGTCGTAGTTGCCCAGTCGGGCGGACTCGGCGACGAGATCATCAATGGCCTCGGAGAGGACCACGCGGAGGCCCGTGCTTGCGAGGGCGGGAGCGAAGGATGCCACGTTCCGGCCTATCTCAAGCAGGGATGTAGTCCCGCTCTTTATGGACTCCAAGGCCCCGAGGGTGACCATGGCGAGGGTCTCGTCGTGGGTGAGCACGTCCCGGATGTCCTGGGGATATTGCAAGGTGTTGGGGTAACCCGTATCTTCGAGGATACCCCGCCCGACGGTGCGCATGAGGTGGGTGTGGGCGTTGATGAGTCCCGGGAATACGGTCTTGCCCCGGCAGTCAACGCGCTCGGCGGCGGGGAACCTAGGCAGGAGGGCGGGGGTCGGGCCGAGGGCGGCTATGCGGCCCTTGTCCACGGCGAGGGCGGAGTCGTAGAGGATGTCCCTGTCGGGGTTTCCGGTGACGACGGTGGCATTGGTCAAAAGGACGGACATGACGCTGCGATTGTACCTGTATAGGAGAGCGGTGGAAACAGGCGGCGACACTCCGGCCCCGGAGCGGGCGACAGGCTGATGCTTCTTTCCGGGCCCGAACTGGCCTTTGCAATGGGGGCAGTGTTCTTAAGCTCCGCAGTGGCGGGGTTGGTGGGGTTCGGGATGGGGATGATGCTGTCGCCGCTGCTCCTGCTGGTATTGGACCCGCAACCCGTGGTCCTGGCAGTCAACAGTCTGTCCTTCGTTGGGCTGGCAATGATAGGCGTGCGGGGAAGAAGGGAAGTGGCAAGGAGGACAACCGGGACGCTGGTTATCGCCGGGTTGTGCGGGGTACCCCTGGGGCTGCTGGTCCTGGAGAACCTGGCCCCCGACTCGCTAAAGATACTCATAGGGGTAGTGATAGTAGCGTTGGCGGCCCTAAGCCTGTCCAGGAGACGGGTCCCGATTCCCAAGTCTAGGATCGCAGATGCGGCATTCGGGTTCGGGGGTGCGGCGCTGGTCACGGGGCTGGGGGTGGGGATCCCCATAGTGGCCTGGCACCTGTTCAACCAGGGACACGGGGCCCGGACGATCCGGGTGACCATTGCGGTCTACTACTCGACTGTGGCAGTCCTCGCAATCGTGCTGTACGTCATATTCGGCATTTATACGGGAGAGAGATGGCTGCTGAACCTGATGCTCCTGCCGGCAACGCTGGCCGGGTTCTGGGTCGCGTCCCGGCTGGTCGGGAGGATGAGGGA
>JAAXHX010000186.1 GCA_012270635.1 Dehalococcoidia bacterium
CAGCCGGGGCATGTACCCCGCCGCCGTCCTCATGGAGGTCGTGGAGGCGTACCAGATAGAACTTGAGGCCGTCATGGACGCCATTGACATGAAGACCTTCGGCCTCATGGCGGCCATCGGCAAGATAGAGCTGGACAACTTCCGTGAGAGGGCCTCCATGGGCAAGCGGGGCTCCGCCAAGCAGGGCCGTATCCCCACCAACAATGTCCCCTTCGGGTACAGGCTTGGCGAAGACCGCAAGGCGGAGGTGGTGGAGTCCGAGGCCGAGGTCGTCCGTCGCGTCTTCCACATGTACGTCCGTGAAGACATGGGAGCTCCGGCCATCGCCAAGCAGCTGACCGCCGAGGGCGTTCCCACGCCCAAGGCCGTCGGGCGATGGTACGACCGCACCGTCACCCGCATCCTGGGACTTGAGGCTTACAAGGGCACCTGGTTCTTCGGCAAGCGCCGCCACGTTGCCACCGAGAACGGGATGAGGAGGTACGACCGGCCCGAGGAAGAGTGGGTGGAGGTGCCATTCCCCCAGATAGTGGACGAGGAGACCTGGGAGTTGGCGCAGCAGGCCAAGAAGCAACGGCTGACCCATTCGGGCCGCAACACCAAGCTCTTCTATCTCCTCCAGCATCTCGTCAGGTGCGCCGAGTGCGGGTACCTGATGGGCTGCCGGGCCAACAGACGCCAGAGCGCGAGGCGCAATGGCAAGACGTACAGCTACAAGCTGAAAGCTCCCCGCCGGTACTACAGGTGCTACGGGATGGAGCACGAAGGTGCAACGTGCCGGGAGCGACCCTACATCAGGGCCGAGCGGCTTGAGGTGTTGGTCTGGGGAGAGGTCAAGAAGGTGCTGGAGAACCCCGGCGTGATCGTCGCCGGCATCGAGGCCATGGACACCATGGCGGACAATGGCGAGTTGACCGAGGAGATCGCCATGGCGGAACGGGAGCTGCAAAAGGTGCAGATGGAAGAGGACCGGGCAATCAGGCTCTACGTGTCGGGGAAGATCACCGAGAAGCAGCTCGACCGCCAGCGCAAGTTCATCACCGAGCGGCTGGAGACCCTCCGCCTGAAGCTGGACGACTACCAAGCCAGGGAGATGGCCGAGGCGGAGAA
>JAAXHX010000187.1 GCA_012270635.1 Dehalococcoidia bacterium
GACGCCATTGACATGAAGACCTTCGGTCTCATGGCGGCCATCGGCAAGATAGAGTTGGACAACTTCAGGGAGAGGGCCTCGATGGGCAAGCGAGGCTCGGCCAAACAGGGCCGCATCCCCGTCAACAACGTCCCCTACGGGTACAGGCTCGGAGAGGGCCGCAGGCCGGAGATCGTGGAGTCCGAGGCCGAGGTCATCCGCCGCGTCTTTCGCATGTACGTCCGCGAAGACATGGGGGCTCCGGCCATCGCCAAGCAGCTAACCGCCGAGGGCGTCCCCACGCCCAGAGCCGTCGGGCGATGGTACGACCGCACCGTCACCCGCATCCTGGGCCTTGAGGCGTACAAGGGCACCTGGTACTTCGGCAAGCGCCGCCACGTCGCCACCGAGAACGGGATGCGGAGGTACGACCGTCCCGAGGACGAGTGGGTGGAGGTTCCCTTCCCGCCAATAGTGGACGAGGAAATATGGGACCTGGCTCAGGAGGTCAAGAAGCGGCGTCTGACCCATTCGGGCCGCAACACCAAGCTCTTCTATCTCTTGCAGCACCTGGTCAGGTGCGCCGAGTGCGGATACCTGATGGGCTGCCGGGCCAACAGACGCCAGACTTCGAGGCGAAAGGGCAAGGCGTACATCTACGACCTGGACACTCCCCGCCGCTACTACAGGTGCTACGGGATGGAGAACGAGGGCGTGCAGTGCCGGGAGCGTCCCCACATCAGGGCGGAGCGACTTGAGGCTCTGATCTGGGGCGAGGTCAAGAAGGTGCTGGAGAACCCCGGCGTCATCGTTGCCGGCATCGAGGCCATGGACTCACGGGCGGACAACGGCGAATTGGTCGAGGAGATCGCCATAGCGGAGCGGGAGCTGCAAAAGGTACAGATGGAGGAGGACCGGGCCATCAGGCTCTACGTGTCGGGGAAGATCACCGAGAAGCAGCTAGACCATCAGCGCAAGTTCATCACCGAGCGTCTGGAGACTCTCCGACTGAAGCTGGACGACTACCGGGCCAGGGAGATAGCGGAGGAGGAGAAGCGGGCGCTGGGCGAGCACATCGTCGAGTGGGCGCACCGCGTGAGCGGCAGGCTGGACGACCTGAGCGAGGAGGAGCGCAGGGAGGTGCTGCGGCTCCTTCTGGACGGAGCAACCATCGACCGGAGCAACAACGTCGATCTGACCCTTGCCATCCCCACCGAGGATGTCGTGTCAATAGCAGGACAAAGTTCTCCACCTCCCCCCAGACCAGGGTTGGGAAGTCGATG
>JAAXHX010000188.1 GCA_012270635.1 Dehalococcoidia bacterium
GTGAAGCAGGGACTGGACGTCCTGATATGCCACCCCAGGCTGGTGCAGACCGGCCTAGACCTCATCGACTTCCCAACTATCTGCTGGGCGGAGGTCGAGATTCTTGTCCCGCAATCGACACGACATCCCCGGTGGGGATGGCCAGGGTCAGTTCGACGTTGTTGAGCCCGTCGATGGTGGCCCCGTCCAGGATGAGCCGCAGCACCTCCCTGCGCTCCTCATCGCCCAGGTCGTCCAGCCTGCCGCCGAGCCGGTGCGCCCACTCGACGATGTGCTCGCCCAGCGCCCGCTTCTCCGCCTCGGCCATCTCCCTGGCCTGGTAGTCGTCCAGCTTCAGCCGAAGCGTCTCCAGACGCTCGGTGATGAATTTGCGCTGACGGTCGAGTTGCTTCTCGGTTATCTTCCCCGACACGTAGAGCCTGATGGCCCTGTCCTCCTCCATCTGCACCTTGTGCAGCTCCCGCTCCGTCATGGCGATCTCCTCGACCAACTCGCCGTTGTCCGCCCTGGAGCCCATGGCCTCGATGCCGGCGACGATGACGTCGGGGTTCTCAAGCACCTTCTTGACCTCGCCCCACACCAGCGCCTCAAGCCGCTCCGCCCTGATGTAGGGGCGCTCCCGGCACTCTGCGCCCTCGTGCTCCATGCCGTAGCACCTGTAGTAGCGCCGGGGAGCTTTCAGCTTGTAGCTGTACGACTTGCCATTGCGCCTCGTGCTCTGGCGTCTGTTGGCTCTGCACCCCATCAGGTACCCGCACTCGGCGCACCTGACCAGATGCTGGAGCAGGTAGAAGAGCTTGGTGTTGCGGCCCGAACGGGTCAGGCGCTGCTTCTTGGCCTCCTGTGCTTGCTCCCATATCTCCTCGTCCACCAGAGGCGGGAAGGGCACCCCCACCCACTCGTCCTCGGGACGGTCGTAGCTCCTCATCCCGTTCTCGGTGGCGACGTGGCGGCGCTTGCCGAAGAACCAAGTGCCCCTGTAAGCCTCAAGTCCCAGGATGCGGGTGACGGTGCGGTCGTACCATCGCCCGACTGCTCTGGGAGTGGGGACGCCCTCGGCGGTCAGCTGCTTGGCGATGGCCGGAGCGCCCATGTCGTCGCGGACGTACATGCGGAATACGCGGCGGATGACCTCGGCCTCGGCTTCTTCGATCACGGGCCTGCGCCCCTCACCGAGCCTGTATCCAAAGGGGACGTTGTTGACGGGGATGCG
>JAAXHX010000189.1:0-2061 GCA_012270635.1 Dehalococcoidia bacterium
TCGAGGACGGGCAGGGAGAGCAGGTCTATCTTGGCGAAGCCGGCGTCGGCGACGGACTCCTTGTCCCAGTCCATGATGTAGCGGCCCTCCATCGCCCCGTTCCGGATGGGCGTCATACGGGAGATGGGGGCGTCGCTGAGCACCATGCCGCCCACGTGCTGCCCTAGGCTGCGGGGGGCGTCCATCAACTGCGGCCCAAGCTCCAGGAGCGACCGCCAGCCTGGGGCGTCCACCCGGTCCCGGAAGGCGGGCAATGACAGCATCTCCTCCCGCAGGTCGGCGGCGTCGTGGGAGTGGATCTGCTTGGACAGCGCCCGCAGGTCTTCCTTCGGCAGCCCCAGGGCCTTGCCCAGGTCCTGGACGACGCCCTTCACCGAGTATGTGGATACCGCCCCTACAAGGACGGCGAACTCCGGCCCGAACTGCCGGTGAACCCGTTGGATCAACTCGTCGCGGAGGCTCCTTGGGAAATCCAGGTCTATGTCCGGGAGGGCGTGCATCTCCTCGGAGATGAACCGCTCCAGGGTGAGGTTCCACCGCAGGGGGTCCACGTGGCTGATGCCAATGAGATACCCCACCAGCAGGGCCACCGACGAACCGCGTCCTCGTCCCGGAGGCCGCTCCTCCAGGGGCGTCTCGGGGTGGGCCAGCCCCCGCTCCTCCATGATGCGCTGCGCCAGCAGGCATATATCCCGGTAGAGGAGGAGGAATCCCGCCAGGTTGTGACGTTGGATGAGGCGGAACTCCTCCATCAGGCGGGCCTCCATCTCCGGCGATATGTCGCCGTATCGACGCATGGCGGCCTCCCGGCAAAGCCGTTCCAGGTAGCTCTGGGGGGTGTAGCCCGAGGGCACGTCGGGCTGGGGCAGACGATAGCCCAGGTCCGTGGCCAGATTGAAGACGCACCGCTCGGCAACGGCCATCGTGTTGGCGACGGCCTCCGGGTATTCGGCGAAGAGCCTCGCCATCCGGTCGAGCGATTTGAGGTGCAGGTGGTGGTTGGGCCGGATGTGGGGCAGCGCCTGGTCCAGGGTGACGTTCAGACTTGCGGCGACCAGGGCGTGCTGGAGCCGGTAGCGGTGCGCTGCGTGGTAGTGGACGTCGCCCGTGGCGACGATGCCCACACCGGCGTCTCGCGCCAGGGACGCCAGCTCGCGGTTCCGGGCGGCGTCCCCCTGGAGGAAGTTTCGTTGCAACTCCACATAGACCCCATCGGCCCCGAACCACTCCCGCCAGTCCCACAGCAGCCGTCGGACCTCGCTGCTACGGCCGTTCCGGGTTGGTTGTGACAGGGGGCCGTCCCGTCCGCCGGTGAGGAGAATGATGCCGTCGGCGTGGTGCGCTAAGAGGGCAGGGTCCAGGCGCGGTTCACGACGGTCCACGGCGTTGGCCAGGGTGAATAGCTGGCTTAGGTTGGAGTACCCCTCCCGCGTGGCGGCCAGCAGGACGATGCGGGAGCCGTCCGTGAGGGTCAGTTCACCGCCGGTGATGGGCTTGACGCCGACGCTGCCTGCAAGTCGAGCGAACTCCAAGCCGCCGCACAAATTGGTGTCGGTGAGGGCCAGAGCATCGTAGCCGTGCTCCCTGGCCTGAGCCAGAAGCTCATGGCTGTGGGACGCCCCCAGCCCGAAGGAGTAGAAGCTCTTGGCGTGCAGCTCGACGTATCGGGCGGTCACGGCGTCTCGTCCTTCGCTACCCACGCTGTTGATACCAGCAACCGCTGTGGAGGTCTCGAAAGAGGGTCGCTTGTCCACCGTCGTCTCGGGTGACCTGGTAGTAGGCTCTGCTGGTGGGCGTCGGCGTCCACCACAGATCGAAGCCCCAACAGTCCTCGATGCTGGATACCCGACGCCACTCGCGCCCCACCCGCAGAGCTTCGGGTCGGTGGCCCCGGCCCTCCCGCACCGCGACGGCTACGGGAGCGGCGAGGGGTTGCATCTCGTCCCCGGCCAGGGGGTCGATGGAGACGCGCAGGGCGCGCATCTCCGGCATCGGGTGCCAAGGGGCAACCTCCGCTATCCGGTAGAGAGAGTGTCGTCCGTTGGTCTTGGCCTGAAGCTG
>JAAXHX010000189.1:2085-3926 GCA_012270635.1 Dehalococcoidia bacterium
CGTTCCGCCTCCACCAGACGCCGGTCTCGATCCTTCTGAGCGTCCGGCAGCAGACCCATCTGCAGCGCCGCCCCGCCTGATAGTCCGCCCAGACTCAGGGCCATCTCCTCAACCGGATCCGACGGATGGTTGGACGCCAGCTGTCCCCGCACGATGGCGGCGGCCTCCTCCCATCGCCCTACCCCCCGCTTGAAGTGAATGGTCTTGTCCCAGACAGCCGCATCGGTGAGGTCGCACAGCAGGGCTGCCCATCCTGCATAGCGCCCCCGCACGTCGGGCCGGGCGAAGGCGCGGCGCAGCAGCCGGTCCGCGGCTGTCGTCAGCATCTCCAGGGAGGTGGAGGCGAAGGGAAGCGACAGTCGCTCTGTGACGGACTCTTCGTGCTTCAATGGAATCAGGGGGCGGTGGTCGATGCCGCGAGATAGCTCCCAGGCCAGCCTGCCCTCCCTGCCGAACTGGTCGAGCAACGCCCCCACGCCATAGGAGGCCGTGTCTCCCAGGGTGTGGATGCCGAACCCGTGCATTGCCGCCTTCACCCTGTCGGAGATGGGAAGGAGGTCAACCGGGTGGGGCGCGAGGAATGCGGCCACGTCACTGGGAACTTTGAAGGCGCCTGTAGGGTCGGCAAACCTTGCGGCGACGTAGGCGGGAAACTTGCCGTCAGCCAGACCCAACCGGGGTCGCAGGTAACCCGGGACGGCGTGGAGCAGGGCGACGGCAAGTCGCGCTTCTCCACCGTACATCTCCGACAGTCCATCCAGCCTGACGTATGCGGTCCCCAACTCCCCCTTCTCCACCCGGTCGCTCACGCCTTGGAGCGACGCCAAGACTTCACCGAACGCCTTCCGGTAATAGGGTTCGTCGGCCTCGATCACCATCGTATCGGCCTGGTGAGAGAGGACCTCTTCCACTGTAATGCCCACCGCCGCGCCGGATGGCGTGGGCAGCGTATCGAGGACGACGGCGCGCCCCCGGTCCCGGCCCACGATGACGGCGGAAGTCGTCTTCAAGTGGGGCTGCCGCAGCAGTTCGACCTTAGCCCGCAGGTGAGTGACGAATACACAGGCGACCCTCACTCGGCCTCCTCAACTTAGACATTCAATGAGACATTCAAAGGTGATAGAGGGTTGGAAATCATAAGAGAACACATATTCTACTGTCAACCCTTAAAGTGCATGTTTGAGGGGAGTAGAAGGTGGCGGAAGGCAACAAAAAAAGAGCCACACAAATGTGGAGCGACGAGTGCACGAGGGAGCCAACCCCCTTAAACGCAAAAACCCCGCATACATTGGCAAGCAAGGGGGGACGCCGACACGTCGGCGACCCCCCCTGTATCTTGAAGCCTAGCGTGCCGCGCCCACCGGCTCCTCTTCACGCTCTTGTTCCAGGCTCATCGCCCACTCGAACATGGACATGCTCGCGGGCTGAGGCTTGGACTTGCGGCCGTTCGGCTTGACCGGCTCCTCGGCCATGAACTCGGCCCAGGAGAACAGCGTCTGCTGCGGCTCTTCGGCCTCCTCGTCGTGACCGTTGCCATTGCTGTTGGCGGCCACGTGCCCGTTGACCGGGACGAGTGCGACCGTCGGCCCGATGGCGTCGGTGTGGTGTCCGTTGCCATTGACCGCCACGACCTCTGGCTCGACTTCTACGACCTTCCAGCCGTCGTCCACCAACAGCTCCTCGGCGGTAGCCTCGGCGTTCCGCGCCTGGGCGAACACCTCCTCCACCGTCTCGGCGTCGTCCTCCTCTCCACTTACGATCTTACGGGCCAGCGCCATCATCATGTCGTCCCCGTCGTCGCCGTAGGCGGCCAGCCCGTCCTCCGGCAGTTCGCCCTCGAC
>JAAXHX010000190.1 GCA_012270635.1 Dehalococcoidia bacterium
CAGAACACGTGGGAGAACGGGGACGGCGAGCGCCGCAGCCGCACCGAGGTCCACGCCTCGGAGGTCGTGTTCCTCGACTCCAACCACCACGGCAACGGAGCCAGCGACGACGGCGAGGAGGACTCCCCCTTCTAGCCCGTTCAAGCACACAGCTACATACCGACGCCCGCATCCCAGCGGCCGCACCGGCACGGGGCCGCTTCCCTTTCATCTATGGGGGAGCGGTCCCGCTCTATGTTCAAACCGACTACGAAGGAGGCCGAGGTGCCCAGAAAGAAGAAGGCCAAGCAGACCGAGACCCTTGAGGTCCACCACGACGCTGCCCCCGCACGCAACCCGGAGGGGCAGGCGCTGCTGGACGCCCTGCGGAGCAACCTGCACCTGCTGGGCGAGATCGCCATGCGCTACGAGGTCGAAACCCAGCCGGAGCGCTCTGCGAAAGACCTGCCGTCGATCAACACGCCTCACGACGTGTACGACCTGCTGGGGCAGGAGATGTCCAAGCTCTCCCAGGAGCAGCTCCGGGTGCTCCTGCTCAACACCAGGGGCCAGGTGGTGGGCCAGCGCACGGTATATCAGGGGAACGTGAGCTCGGCCATCGTGCGGGCCGCCGAGGTGCTGCGCCCCGCCGTCCTGGAAGCCGTCCCCAGCATCATCGTCAGCCATAACCATCCCAGTTCAGACCCGTCTCCGAGCCCGGAGGACGTGGCCGTGACCAAAGACCTGGCGAAGGCGGCGAAGCTGCTGGACATCGAGCTTCTCGACCACGTGGTCATCGGCGGAAGGGGGTTCGTCAGCCTCAAGGAGCGGGGCCTCATGGCCTAACGGCTTACGCGGGGGCACGCCCCGCGCATCGCACAACTCATACAAAGAGAGGAGTCTCACCATGCTCGCAACCCACACCATAGACCCCGAAGACCTGTTCACCATCAGCGCCGGAGGCTTCAACGCCACCGCCGACGCCTTCGCCCGAGACGACCGCACCGACGGCCTCTGGTTCGTCTCGATGGTCGGCTCTCAGACGGCGCTCAAGGCCATCTGGGC
>JAAXHX010000191.1 GCA_012270635.1 Dehalococcoidia bacterium
GCCACCACAAGGATGAAGAATATGAGGGTGAGGCCGTCGTAGACGCGGTCCACGCCCACCGTTCCCAGCGCGGCGCTGGCGCTGACCCGCTCCCTGGTGGACAGGTAGTAGGAGCGCACCACCTCCCCCAGCCTCACCGGCAGGATGTTGTTGGCCATGTACCCCACTATAGTCACGGGATACAACCGGGCCACCGGCGCCTCGGTCAGGTGTTTCAGCAGGTACTGCCAACGCAGGGTCCTGAACCACAACGACCCGAAATAGACGGCGATGGCCGGGACCACGTACAGGTAGTTCGCGCCCCTGAGCGCGTCCCAAGTCTCCGAGTAGTCGATGCGGTAGAGGAAGAGGACGAGAAAGAGGGCGCTAACGGCCAGTCCCAGCCAGACCTTCTTAGACCTTAGCAATTACGGATGCGCCTTGAAAGTGGAGGTGATTTCATGGTCGGGAGGCGGGCTTTTGCACTCGCGGCCGTACGATATGACGACGGTCTCGGCTCAATTATAGGAAGGCCGCCTGCTATGGGCAACTTGTAGAGACGCGCCGCTGCCCCTACTCCTCTTCCGGTTCGAGGAGCACGGTATCCAGGCGGAAGAAGACTATCGCATCTTCAGAGTTTATCGGCTTGTCCTCCGCCAGCTCCCGATACAGGAAGTAGTCCCACCACTGACACCATGTGTCGGCGCTGCCCAGGGCCCTCAGCAAATTGTCCAGGGGCAGGGGATTCGACCCGCTCTTATAGGTTGCGAATTCCGGGAACCACGCCCGATGCCCTATCCGCTCGCCCTCCCCGTAGGCCCCAAGATACTCCGCCGAGGCCGGCTCGTTCCGGTAGTGCATCACAATCACCTCGGCCTCGGGGTCGGCGGTTAGGGGGCCGCAGGTGGCGTCGGAGGTGTTGGCGTCGTAGCAGGGCCATTGCACGTTCTCGTAGTCGCGCAGGTACCATCGCCACGGGTAGCCGAACCCGCTGGTCCTGTCGATGATGATGGGCAGTAGGCGCCCCAGCCCCGTGTCCCGTGCCTTCTCCTCGATGTTCGCCATGGTCCGCGTTATGTCGGGGGTGGTCTGGGTGTATACGAGCATTTCGATGGGATAGTCGCCTGCGCCCGGCCTTCCGATGCCGTAAGCCGCCTCCACCCCCACCCGCACCGAGTGGAAGCCGACAAGCCCCATCGCCAGCAGACCGACGAATGCCCCCGCCCATCGAATGTCAAAGCGCGGCTTCCAGTCCACGCGGTCCAGCATCCGGCCAACCAGTCTCGCAGCCAGCAGGATAATGGGCAGCGCGGTATGTACCATCAGCCACGGCATCTTCTCCCCCGCCGACGAGTAGAGAATGAGGGTTGCGGCAAGCCAGTAGAACAGGAACACATCCACCCGGGTCTCGGGGGTCAGGGACTTGTAGGTTGTCAGCAGCAGGGCCCCGAAGAGGACGAGAGCGTTCAAGGGCTCCTGGGCTTGGCCCACGGATTCGAAGAAGCCAAGGCTGGTGGCGTCGAACAGCCTCGGGGCAGCCCAGTTGATCAACAATAGAAGCAGCGCGGCGACGTTTGCGACGAAAATCCTGCTTCCCAGGAACGCTTTGTCCATGGCCACTGCGTAGGTCGCCAGGATGAAGGCCGCGCCCAGCAGCATCAGACCGCCGATGATGAATCTCGTATCCGGCTCGTTAGGCATCCAATAGCTGTACAGGACGAGGGCCGCGGCAAAGGCCCAGAACAGGGCCTGGTATGCTATCAGCCCCAACTTCAAGGCTGACTTTCGTTTCAAAACGAGCCACAGCCCACCGCCGAGGACGATCGCCAGGGCCAGGAATTCGTAGGCCGTGGTCATAACCAGGTAGTAGTACCACGGCTGGGCCCCCCTCCTCACCTCCTGCTGGGCGATCCAGTACCCCAACGACTGCCATAGCCCGCTCCCCAGGCCCTGAGCGGTATTGGTGAAGAAGGTCGTGAACAGTACGAGGAAAATCGACCAGAAGATGGCGCCTGATACCAGGAACTTCCTGCGGTCCCACTTGATCCCGATATAGACGCTTATTGCAAAGAGGTAGATGACAATGCCGAGGGCTATCGCGAGGCTGACGTTGCCCGAGGGCGTGCCGTCGGGGATGCCCAGCACGTGGTTTTCGCTCGCGCCGCCGTGGCCGTTGGGGTTGGCAAGGGTCAGGCCCAAGGGATCCTGGAATACGGCCGCGGCGGCCCCCATGAGGGGAAGGGGGAGCAGGACGAACAGGGGCCAGGGCGTCCGTCGGAGCGTCTGCACCAACGGCAGGTCTCTGAAAGCTCCACATAGGTCCAGTCGACTATGGAAATGCGACCGGCGCAGCATCCATAGCCACGGAAGAAGCCCGACGTACACCCCCATCGCGACGCCCAGGGAAACGAGGCTGAAGGTAAGGTCCACCCTCCCAACGACGTCGTAGATGTCGAAGGACCAGAAGACCGCGGAGACGACCCAGGCCGCAAAGAGGGTGAATACCAAGGGATAGGGTGCAATCCGGCCCCCGAGCCACCTGGCGCTTTCCACCACTCTGTCTAGGGCTTCCCGAAGTATCCGGGGGCCTGGCATTTTATTCGCCGCGCCCGTGGGCCCCACCTCGGCCTCCGGGTCCCCCGGCTCGCCTTTCAACCACAGCAGCAGGAAAAACCCGACCATGATGAGCATCAGGATGAACGTGCTCTCCTTGGTCGCGAAGGCCATGCTCAGCAGCGCGGCGGACGCGTACAGGTGCCTCGCCTTCCGACCCGACGCATATTGCCAGAGGCATACGACCAGGCCTAGGGTCCAGACGGCCATGTAGGCGTCGTTGCGGGCGAAGCGGGTGAAGTAGAGGATGGTCGGGGAGAGGAGGAGCATCAGGCCGGCCAGCATGCAGGCCCAGCGGCCAAGGAAGCTCCGCAGGAAGAATGGGAGCCCCACGAGCGCTACGCCGAACGCTGCCGCCAACCCCCGAGCTGCCACCTCGCTCTCTCCGAACAGGTTGAAGAAGAGGTTGATGCCGAAGAATTGGAAAGGGCCGTGGGTAAGGGGGTTGTGTTGGTATGCGTTGAAGAAGTCGAGGGCGAAAAAGGCATGGATGCTTTCGTCGTGGTGCATGGCCCGGGTCCCGAGGTCCCAGAACCTGGTCACCGCGGCCAGGGCCATCAAGAGCACGTAATAGAGGACTTCCCAGGCAGGGACGCCTCGAAGCCATCCGAATAGACGTGCCCTCATCGGGTCCAATGCCCTCCTGCCCGGTCAGCCATGCCGGTGGTGGTCTGTACCCGACCCAGGCCGGTCAATTCTGCCTCACTTTGTATATGGTGATGTCTCCCGCCTGGAAAGCGCGGTCCATGAACTCGTCGAAAGTCGTCGTTGCGCCCAGCCCATAGAGGTCGCGTTCCAGCCCGCCGACATAGACGTATTCAGCATCGTACTTATCAAGCAGGGCCTCTACCACCGAGGCGTCGTTCTCAGTGTAGATGGACTTGACGTCGTCCGCCCTCTCCCGAAACCCGCGCCGGCTGCCTCGCCACTGGTGCTCGTGTCCCGCCCAGCCCAGAAGCGTCGGAACCCCGGTACGGCCCGACACCCGCGAATAGTCAGGCTGGTAGTCCCCGCCGGGTATGCCGTCCTCATCCATTGCCACGGCCTCCACCAGCACCGAGTCGGGGCCCGAGTCTTCACGAATGAATTCCAGGGCCCGGACCTCCGCAGCCCCGGGTGGGCCGAGGAAAGCCAAGCCGTTCAGGGTCGGGTCCGCCGAAAAAGAGTTGGTCTTATCGTTCAACGCTCCCAAGGGAAACATGGCCGACGCGATGATTAGCAATCCTATCAGGCCCGCGGCTGACACGCCCACCGCTCTTTTGTAGACCCCTGACCAACCCCACCCCGAGACCAGATAGTACACGCCAAAAGCCGACCCTGCAGCCAGCAGTATCCAAGCCTGGTAGTAGAACTTGAACACGGTGTTCATCCTGTTGCCGAAAACGTCTACGATGCGGAAAAGTTCCGGGCCCAGGGTTGCCAGCAGCCCCAGGAAAACTAAGACGAGCGCGAAGGTTACGGGAGTGCGGGATTCGTCCGCGGAGTTAAGCCTGAATTTGAGTATGAGCCACAACGCCAAGCCTAAAATCAGGATGAGGGGCAACGTTCCGAGGAACCGCCGGCCAATCTCCTCAAGGCTCCTTACCGCATCACCCCCCACAAGGCCGATGGCAAGGACGATTACTGTCCACACTGCAAAGGGAACGAGGACAAGCGATGTGCCGGAGTGCCAAAGTCGCTCGGCGTCGGGCCTAGAGCGAAGGTAGCGCAGGGCCAGCGCCAGTAGGAACGAGATGCTTATCAGCAGAAACAGCCCTAAGACCAGCCAGTAGTGGATGTACCGGGTGTGGACTCCATCCACGGGGAGCGCCCAGGGGAACAGGGGCGAGGACCTGTCTCCCAGGTAGAAGGGGAGGTACAGGACCAGAGCCGCGCCCACAAGGGCCACGGCGAACAATCCCCAGTCCCGGAGCTGCTTACTACCCCAACCCACTCCCAGCCGATAGTTGGAGATGAAGGTCGCTCCCAGGAAGAGCGCCAGTCCCAGCGGAAGGTCCCAGCTATTCAGAAATCCCAGCCCCCCGAGACAGAGCGCCGTTGCCAGAAACGCCACTTTATTGGTCCTAATCCACGTCAACTTGAACATCTGCCCGGATGTCAGGGAGACGAGCCCCAGGCCCAGGGCCAGAAGCAGGAAGGGCAACGACATCAAGTGGGGGTGCAGGTCTCCCAGCATGAAGCTGAAGCTGGGGAACTCCGTGATCGCGGGCGTCGAGCCCCCTTCCGAGGCTTGTACAACCCGGGTGGTGCGCCACCACCACCAGAAGTCTTGGGGAAACCAGGAGGTGGCCTCCGGCGCAGTCGTCGCTCCCTCTACCCCAATCCACTGCCACACGCCATCGCCGCCTATGCCACGGGCGCGGGCCATCTCGGCAACCGACTGAAAGTTCCCCATCCACACTACCAGCACGGCTCCCAGGAGTCCGGCGGCTGCCGGAACGCCCTTTCCACCTCCTTTGCTGCGCCGATGAATGCCCACCATCTCATACACGATGCCAAAGGCCCCGACCGCCGACAACGCGAACAGCAAAGCAATCGCCAGGTTGTATGCGACCCCCGGCTCCACGCCCGTCACCTTAGTCAACGCTCCGTGCATTACGTACCCGAAGTAGTAGTAGCTCACCGAATGTCCACTCAGCCAGGGGTCCTGGGGGGGCATGGATTCGGCTCTAACCACCGAGTTGAGAAGGGCAAAGTCCATGGGTTGCTCGGTGTGGTTTATGGCCGGGTCGTAGGCGCGGACTGCGGCCCAGCCGGCAAAGGCTCCTATGAACAGCGCGTCTACGATGACTATCGTCCATCGGTGGTTCCGAAGGTATTGCCGGAACTCGTCTATCCTCTTCCTGATAAGCAGGAAGGAACCGGCCGCCAGAAGCGCCCCCAAACCCGACACCCAGTGCCGGTCCAGGGGCACGATGCCCGTGAGCCCCACAATCCAGACCAGGAAGCTGAAGAGCAGTATCCCCAGCGGCTTGGCGAAGGCATAACCGCCGAAGGGCAGTCGCGAGAATAGTACGAAGATGACCGGTAGGGCGATGAAGCCCAGGGCCTCGACGGCGAGGGCCCAGGATATGAAGTCGGTCATTCCGGGTTAACCCCGGTCATGGAATACTCATCCATGGCGTTCATTAAACCGATGCGTCCGCCTGAGGCGGACGCATCGGCTCAATCTGGCCCCTCGTCGGGTGTTGGGGGCAAAGCTCTATCCCAGCAAGGCAGACACGAACTCTTCCGCGTCAAAGGGAGCCATATCGTCGGGGCCTTCGCCCGTGCCTATGAACCTGATGGGGATTCCAAGCTCATCGCAGATGCTCAGGACCACGCCGCCCTTTGCGGAGCCGTCCAGCTTGGCCAAAAAGATTCCCGTGACTCCCGCCGACTCGATGAACTGTCGGGCCTGGGCGACCGCATTTTGCCCGACCACAGCGTCCAGCACCAGTACCACCTCATGGGGCGCCGACGGGTCGAACCGGCTCACCACCCGTTTGATCTTCTGGAGCTCCTGCATGAGGTTGTACTTGGTGTGCAGCCGACCTGCGGTGTCGACTATTACGAGGTCGGCCTTCCGGTTTCGGGCGCTGCTCAGGGCGTCGAAGGCGACGGCCCCGGGGTCCGACCCCTGCTGATGGGCCACGACATGCGCCCCCGACCTCTCCCCCCAGACCTCCAGCTGCTCGATGGCCGCGGCCCGGAAAGTGTCAGCAGCGGCCAATACGACGCTCTGCCCCTCGGCGCCGTAGGCCCGGGCCAGCTTGCCTATGGACGTCGTCTTGCCGCCTCCGTTCACCCCCACCACCAGGACCACGCCCGGCCCTCCGTCAACCGACGACAGGAACTCGCTATCGCCCGCGGCCTTGGACAGGATGGCCGCCATCTCCTCCCGGAGTGCGGCCCGTATGTCGTCCGGCTTGCCGAGCCGCTCGCCCTTGACCCGCTCCCGCAGGGTCTCGGAGAGCCGGGTGGAGGTCCTGACCCCGACGTCGGCGGAGATCAAGAGCTCCTCGAGGGTCTCCCAAAACTCCTCGTCGATTTTGGGGGTGTTGAACGCCCCGACAATTCGCCGGAAGAACCCCCGCTTGGTCCGCTCGAGGCTTTCCTCAGTCTTCTTTTCTCGTCTCCCGAGTCTTAAGAACGGCATGGCTGCACCATAATCGATGTTACCACCGGCTAAAAAACGCGGTCAACAAGCCCCACTCATTGACACCCCTGCCGCCCCTTCTTATTCTTTCTCCGGTTAGAACCCTCGCTCCAGGAGTTTGCCATGCCCGCTCCGACTTTGTGGACGCCCCTATGCGACCTGCTCGGGATAAGGTTTCCCGTGCTCCAGGCGGGCATGGTTCCCGGCGGCTCTCCCGAGCTGGCCGCCGCCGTGTCCAATGCAGGGGGCCTGGGCGTGCTCGGGGCGTCCGGCTGGGAGCCCGAGGACATCCGCGAGAAGATACGCTGGATCCGAGACCACACCAACAACCCTTTCGGCGTCGACCTCCAGCTCCCGGTGTCCATGGCCGAGGTGGACGACAACCGGGAAGAGGTGAAGGCCACCATCCCCCTTGACTACCCCGACCACGTCGCCTGGGTGAGTGAGGCCGCCCAACGGCACTCCATCCCCGCGGCCAAGGCAGGCAAGTCCTTCGCATATAACCCGGCCTTCATCCGGCGGCAGGTGGAAGTGATACTTGAAGAAGAGGTCCCCGTATTCGTATCGGCCCTCGGGCCGCCGGGCTGGATGACCGAGGATGCCCACAAGCTGGGGATCAAGGTCATCGGGATGGCGGGAAGCCCCCGACACGCCCGCCGGCACGTCGAGGCGGGCGTGGACGTGGTCGTGGCCCAGGGCAACGAGGCCGGAGGGCATACCGGCAGGATAGCAACGATGGTGCTCGTCCCCCAGGTGGTGGACGCCATTTCGCCGACTCCGGTGATCGCCGCCGGGGGGATCGGGGATGGGCGGGGCGTTGCCGCCGCGCTCTCCCTCGGGGCCCAAGGAGTGTGGTGCGGCACCCTCTTCCTGTCCGCCGACGAGGCCGCCGTGCCCGACATCCATAAGCGCCGCATCGTCGAAAGCAGGTCTGAGGACTGGGTCATCAGCCGTCTCAGCACCGGCAAGACCGCCCGATATTTCAACAACGTCCTGGTCCGGGAGTGGGAAGAGTCGGGGCTACAGGCCCTCCCCATGCCCCTGCAGGGAATGTTGATCGAGGACATGGAGCAGGGCGTGGTTGAAGGGCATCTGGAAGAGCTGGAGTTGAACTCCGGGGGGCAGGTCGGGGGACTGATAGCCAAGCGCAGGCCCGCGGCCCGAATCGTTGAAGACCTGGTGGCGGAGGCTTCGGAAGCCCTGTCACGACTCGGACGCTACTCCACCGGCCCGAGAACCTCCGCCTAGCGCCCAACCCCGTAGAGACCTCGAATGTACCTGCCGAAGATATACGCCGTTGCCGACAAGGCACGCATCTACCAGTTCATCCGGGACAACGGTTTCGGCATCTTGTTTTCCCACCAGGGTCCGGGGCCCATGGCCTCGCATTTACCTTTCGTCCTTTGCGAGGACCCCAAGGGTGAAGACTTAATCCTGGGCCACATGGCGAAGGCAAACGAACAGTGGCGGCACGCTGACGGGAACGACGTTCTGGTCGTCTTCCACGGGCCTCATTCGTATGTGTCGCCCACCTGGTACCGGGAGGACGACGTTGTTCCAACCTGGAACTATGCCGCCGTCCACGTATACGGGACCTTCGAAGCCGTCAAGGATGGCAGAGAAACCGCGGATATAGTTGGAAAGATCGTCGACTACTACGAATCGTTTCTACCTGAGCCCTGGGAAGCCGATTTCGAGTCCGAATACAACCGTAAGCTGATCAAGGGCGTCGCCGCTTTCAGGGTCAGGATCAACCGGGTGGAGGGGAAGTGGAAGATGGGCCAGAATCGCCCGTCCCGCCAGCGCCGCCGCGTCATCGACGTGCTGGAGACCCTGCCGAGCGAAAATGAGCAAGCCGTCGCCAAGCTCATGAGGGCGGAGATTGAGAGCAACGGAGACCGTTAAGGGTCGGGGCGGACTTATGACTCGGTGAACCGCTCCAGGGCCTTGCGGGCGGCTTCCCGCTGGGCCTCCCGCTTCGAAGCGCCCGTGCCCCTGCCCATGGCCCGCCCCCCGATGATCACCTTGGTGGCAAAGACCGGGGCGCCGGTCTCGGACAGATGAGTTACCGTTTCGTAGCGGGGCTGGACCTGCAGTCGGGCCTGGGTTATCTCCTGGAGTTGGGACTTGTAGTTGGTATCGGCAGACCCGTCCGATGCGGAGTTCATCCTAGACTTTAGTCTGTCCAGGACAAAGGTGCAGGCCGCTTCCAGGCCAGCGTCCAGCCATACGGCGCCGATAACCGCCTCCAGGGCGCCTGCCAGGTTCCTCTCCTTGGCCCTCCCCCCCGACATCTCTTCCCCCCGACCCAGCTGCAGGTGTTTTCCGAGCCCCATCTCCTCCGCTGCCAGGGCCAGGGCCTGGGTGGAGACCAAGCGGGCACGCAGGGCGGTCATCTCGCCCTGGCCCATCTGCGGAAACCGCTCGTAGATCTCGTCGGTGACGATGAAGCCGAGAACGGAATCGCCCAGGAACTCCAGCCGTTCGTTGGACTCCCCGGCATCGTCGGGATGCTCGTGGATATACGAAGAGTGGGTCAGGGCCTGTGTCAAGAGCGCCTCATCGGCGAACCGTACGCCGATGAGGCGCTCTATACCTTTGTCTGGGGACATGGTCCGGGTGGGGGGTTAGTCGCCGGGAGGGGTGGGGCGCTTGATCTCCTGGAGATTTGGCACACCTTCGACGACGCCGAGCACGCTGTCGAAGACCTCCCGGGCCTGGTCCGGCGCGGGCGGGGGCATCATCTTGACGAAAGCCGAGGCGCCGGAGTCGGTGAACATGGTGGGAACCCCGAATACACCGTATGTCTCCTTGGCCTCCCGGTAGTCGGCGGCTATGGTCTTCAGTGCCTGGGGATCGTTGATGTCCTCGAGGAACTTATCGAGGTCCAGGCCCGCGTCCCTGGCCACGCCGGTGAGCACGTCCAGCTTGTCTATGGCCTTGCGCTGCATGTGCCGGGCGTTGAGCAGCCCAACGTGGAATTTCTCGAACTTCTCGGGGCCCTGCTTCTTGGCGGCTTCGCCAGCCTTGAGGGCGAGGAGACCTCGGCTGGGGAAGGACTCATCCTGTTCCCACAGCTTCCAGTCGGGGCCTTCCTTCGAGTTGACCTGCTCCAGTGGGAAGTTTTTCCACGTTATGTCGAGATCATCGCCGTACGCCTTCTTTACGTCTTGCAGCCAAACTGCTGCAACCCGAACGTAGGGTCAGAGATAGTCGTAGAACACCGTGAGATTGATCTTTTCAGACATGGCAACCCGCCTTTCAGACTCGAATCGAGACCATTCTAACACCGAGCCACTCTATAATACACCCAAGTCATGGACTATCTAAAGGCCCTGCGAGATGAAACCGACTCCGGGCTCTGGGCCCTGATCACGCGTCTGGCCGACCTTGCCACCGGCCGCGGCAGTCCTCTGTACCTCGTCGGGGGTCGGGTGCGGGACCTGCTGCTGGAGCGCTCCGGCGCCGACCTCGACCTCGTGGTGGAGGGCGACGCCCTGGAGCTGGTACGCGTTCTCGCCAAGGAGCGGGGAGGCGACGCCATTGTGCATCCCCGGTTTGGCACGGCCACCTACCGAGAGGAGGGCCTGGGCTTCGACCTGGCCACCGCCCGCACCGAGACCTACCCGCGCCCCGGCGTCCTCCCGGACGTCCGACCCGGCCCCATAGAACATGACCTCATGCGCCGTGACTTCACCGTCAACGCGATGGCGCTGCGACTCAGTCCCCCGGACCCCGGAACGCTCCTGGACCGGTTCGGGGGCAGGCAGGACATGGAGGACGGGCTGATTCGCGTTCTCCACGAGAACAGCTTCGTAGACGATCCCACGCGGATAATGCGGGCAATACGGTATGAGCAGAGGCTCGGGGCCCGCATCGAGCCGGCCACGCTGGCCCTCCTGTCGAGAGACTTTCATCTGCTCCCGGCGGTAGGGGTAGACCGCCTGCGTCGTGAGGTCGATCTCTTTCTGTCGGAACCCGCTCCCGAGCTGCCGTTCCTGCGCGCCGGCTCCCTGGACGTGCTCCCCACCCTGGACGATGCACTTGTCCTGGACCCGCACCTCCCGGAGCTCTTTCAGTCCGCCCGCCAACAATATGGCCACGTCAATGCGGATATCCACCTCGCCCTGCTCCTCTACTCCGCCGACGTCTGCAAGGCAATGCAGTTCGTCGAACGCTACCGCTTTCCCAAGGAGTCGGCGCGCACGGTGCGAGAGACGTTGGCGCTAAGGGACTCGGAGAGGGATATTGGTGCCCCTGGGCTCAGGAATAGTGAGGTGTACGCGCTATTCAAGGGGCTCAACACGGACGCAGTGCGGGCCTTCAGCATAGCTGCATCCGATGTCGAGGTCAGGACCCGAGCCATCGATTACCTGTCCCGACTGGTCGGCGTCCGACCGGAGTTCACCGGCAGGGACTTGATGGCCTTGGGCGTGGCACAGGGCCCGGAAATAGGTCGGGCGCTGGAACGGCTTCTCGACGCCCGGCTGGACGGCTTTGCCGCAACCCGCGAGGATGAAGCGGGCCTGGTTAGAAAATGGCTGGAGGAGACGAGGGGCCGTTAGGTCGGCTTCTTCTCCAACCTTCTCCGGTGGAACAGGTACTGTTGGGCGTACCCCGCGTGCCCGCCGAAATAGTCCAAGGCCCAACTTCGGATCATGTCGTAGGACGGGTTCTCCCCGACAGAATACCACTCCTCCACCGCCCTCCTGACCCACCTATCGACGGGGAAGGCGTCGAGCTTCTCCAGGGAGAAAAGCAGGACGCAATCGGCGACCTTGTCCCCCACCCCGAACAGCGTCATCAGGTCCTTCTTTGCGTCGTCGTAATCTAGCTCGCGCAGGCCCTCCAGGTCGTAGGAGCCGCGCCCTATCCGGTCTGCGGTGTCCGCCAGATACGGGGACCGGAACCCCATCCCCATCAGTCGCAGGCCCGTCTCCCCGAGCTCCATCACCTTCTCGGGGCCCGGGAAGGAGAACCGAACGTGGCCGTCCATCTCCAGACGGTCGCCCATCTTCCGGCACAGGGACTCTATGGACTCGCTGATCCGTGGGATGTTGGAGGATATGGAGCAGATGAAGGACACCAGGCATTCCCACGGCTCCTGTCTCAGTAGTCTCAGGCCGAAGAACTGGGCGATGGCCTGGCGCATCCTGTCGTCCCGGCCTATCTTCCGGTAGATCTCCGGGAGGTCGTCATCAAGGCGCAGGTAGTAGACCAGCCAGTTGACTATCTCGTCCTCCGGCAGGGGATGGCTGTTGAACTCGACGCCCAGGAGCGTCTGCCGTATTTTCAGGATGTTTCCGTAGATGACGCCGTAATACCAATCGCCCTCGCGCCTCCACCGGAAGGCCTGGCCGCACTCCAGCGTATGGGTCAGATTGAAGGGCTGCTCGATGGGGATCAGCATGGAGGGGGAACTATTGGGCCGAGGCCGACCGCTCCGCTCGCCCATTTCATACCCGGCCCCGGGCTAGCCGGGATTGTAGATGGAAAGAGACCCTTGCCTGAGCCCCGTGGCAGGACGATACCGCCCCGCCTTCAACTCGGCGACAAGCTCCTCATCGGTGTAGATGTCCCGCTCGAAGAGCGTAACGTTGCACCCTACGCCGTGGTGGGAATGGGCGTCGCTCCCGCCCGTGCAGGGCTTGCCCAGCATTTGCGCGACCCGGTAGGCAGCCTCGTTTTCAATGTCGTTGTTGCCACCGTTCAGCACCTCGATTGCGTCAACGTACTGGAAGACGCGGTGGTGGCTGGCCTCTTCCAGGGACTCGGGCTTGGAGCCGTTGGGCCAGAGCATGCTGCCCTTGTGGTCGAAGAAGCGCCGGAACGGGTGCATGGACACCATGTACCCTCCCACCTCGTTTATCACTTCCCGCAGTTTGGAGACCTTGTGCATTCCGCTGACATAGTGGTGCAGGCCGAAGGAGCCCACGTGGCCCATGTCCGTACCGACTTCCAGAGCATGGAAAACCGCGATCTCCTGGGATGCGGCGAACTCCCGGAATTTAGACCATTCCCAGCTGGCGCCGTGCTCGGTGAAACATATTCCGTCTAGACCCTGCTTCTTTGCCTCCAGGACGAGGTCACGCGGCGAGATGCTGCTATCGCTGCTGCCGACCAACGTATGGGAATGCAGGTCTATAAGCACTGGGACGGCCCTGTAAAAACCTCGCGCCCCGCCACGGGAGCAAACTGTGAATTACCGAACAAAGTCGACGCCATTCTACCAGCCCCACGCCTCTACGACAACAAGACTGGCATCAACCACCCGAACATTCCCGCAAAGGCGGTCCCCAGCAGATACCCGTCCCGCCAGAACCACTTGCGCACCCACAAAGCCCCGAGAACGATCGCGTTCAGGCTGAATGCGCAGACGCCAATGGAGAAAGCCATATTGGGGCTTCCCAGCCCGGGCCCCGGGGCCAGCGCCTCCACGCCGATGTAGACCACCCCTATCATTCCACCCCCGAGCCCCCACGCCCCCATTACCACCAGCGGAAGGAGGGCCGATGCGGGAATCGTTCCGGGGACCCTGCTGAAAAACCCGAATAGCGCGCTGGGTTTGCGGTCGGGGGCGGTTATATTGATCGCCCAGAGCATGGTGAACAGCGTGCCCATGAAAAACCCGCACGCCGTGCCCATCAAAACGGCCATCGTCTCAGCAGGCCCTACTCACCGGCCGATATCCGAGGGCCTTCTTCGGGGACCAGGGTACGGACCAAACGACAGTCCAGCCCCCTCTCGGCACATTCGCCGAGCGCCCTTTCGCCTTGCTCGGGCCCGTCGACCGGACAGAACAGCGTCGGCCCCGCCCCCGAAAGATGGGCCGGAGCGCCGCAGACCTCCTGGAGAATCGAGCTTACCCTGTCGATTCCCGGGAATAGCCGAGGGGCCACCCCATCGAAGACGTTGAAGAGGGAGTCTCGGCCTATGTCGGCGGCGCCCTCAATGCGGCTGACCAGGTTGGTGGTGCGGAGGCCATCGGTATGCTCGGCGCTGTTCAGGGCCTTGTAGGCAGTGGCAGTCTTGTTCTCGAGTCGGTGGCTGGGGAATGCGAGCAGTAGCCACAATGTCGGGGGAGCCTTCACAATCGTCACCTGTTCCCCTCTGCCTTCCACCAGCGCCGTGCCCCCTCGGAGGAAAAAGGGAACGTCAGACCCCAGCTGCGCCGCCATGTCTTTGAGTCGATCTTCACTCAAGCGCAGTTGCCACAAACGGTTAAGGCCCAGCAGGGTCGCGGCGGCATCACTGCTGCCGCCGCCCAGCCCCGCGGCCAGAGGTATTTCCTTGCTGAGCCGGATTGCCGCCCCGGCAGGCACTCCCGTAGCCTGCCTCAGCAGCATGGCCGCTCGGTAGACGAGGTTATCCGACGTATCCAGGCCCGGTACGTCTGTGATGACCTTCAACCCATCGGCCAGTGAGAAAGTGAGGGTATCGAACAGGCTGATGGCCTGCATCACCGATGCGATTTCGTGATATCCGTCCTCCCGTCTACCCAGGACTTCCAGGGTGAGGTTCACCTTGGCCGGGGCCTCGACGGTAACCTTGCGGCTATGCGTCACCCAAGCTCCCCCGACAGCCTGTCCCACTCCTCTATCGTGAGCGTCGAAGGCCTACGCCGTCCGTCGATGCCCTGGTTCTCCAACGCTGCCCACACGACCTCCGTCTCCACTTCCAAGCCCTGGACTAGGGAGTTGTGCAATTGCTTCCTGGGGGCACGGAATCCAGCCCTGGCAATCCTGAAGAAGCGTTCCGTATCGATAACTAAGGGTTCCGGGTGGACGTCTATGGCAACGACGGCAGAGTCTACCTTGGGTTTGGGCAAGAACCTGGATGCTGGGACCCGGGCCACTATTCTAGGGGCCCCGTAGATTTGCACGGCCAGGCTTAGCAGGCCCATTCTCCCCGGTCGGGCCGTCATGTTCTCGGCCACCTCCTTTTGCACCATGACGACCATCTTCACGGGCCTGCAATCGGACTCCAGGAAATGCCGGATGATGGGGGATGCGACGTAGTAGGGCAGATTCCCGACTACCTTATATTCGCTATCCCCTCTTGACCGGACACTCCCGTATCCCTTGAGCAACACCTCCGGCGCGAAGTCCCGGACGTCTCCCGTGATCACCTCTACGTGAGAGAACTCGGCCAGAGCAGTTTGAAGGGGGGAGACGAGCCGGGAGTCGATCTCCACGGCAATCACCCGCCCGGACCTGCGGGCCAGGGCCCGGGTGAGGGCGCCCGTGCCGGGCCCGACCTCAATCACCACCTCGTCGGGGCCGGGGTCTGCGGCGTCCACTATCTTCTGCGTTATAGCCGGGTCTTTGAGAAAGTGCTGGCCCAGGGACTTCTTGGCTCGCACGTCGGGGGCCTGGGGTCGGATTCCCTCTGCAGACACGGACATGGCTCCACCCTATACCCCAGCGAAGCCGATGTCTAATCCCTTGCCAGGTACGGGTTGAAGGCGTTTGCTCTATAAGGCCAGCGGCAATACGCCCAACTGCTTGTAGATGTTCACGTTGTCCCGGTATGCGCGCAGGGCCCGGAGCTTGCCGTCTTTGAACTCGGCGATCTCCATGAACTGCCACCCGACGGTCTTGCCCGTGGGCGGGATGCCCTTGAATTCGCCCAGGTGAGTGCCCGTGACGGTGGCCTCCGCCGCGGCCCAATTGCCGGAGGCCACGATCATCTTTCCCGTGATCACGGAGTCCGGGAAGGCCTTCCACCATGTTGCCAGGGCCGCCAGGAACAGCTCTCTACCCTTGTCGGGCGACGGCCTGGAGGCGTCGTGGAACTCGAAGTCGTCGGAGCAGAAGGCGCGGAACTTTGCGGGGTCGTGGCTGTTGAAGCAGGCGAACACGTTTTCCAGCAGGGTTATGGTCTCGGGGTCTCCGGCGGCAGGAACGTTACTCAAAGCTCTCTCCCTTCATTGGAACAGGGTCACATTCCAAGGACTTTCTTGGCGTTTTCCAGGAGGATTAAAGGCCGGGCCTCGTCCCAGAAGGGCGCCGCCTCGAAGTCCCGTATCCAGCGCTCAGGGGTGAGGGCGGGGTAGTCGGAGCCGAACAGCACCTTGTGCTTGATAAGGGTGTTGGCGTACTGGATCAGCAGGGGATTGAAGTACTTGGGCGACCACCCGGAGATATCCATGTAGACGTTGGGCTTGTGCACCAGCACCGCCAGCTGCTCTTCGACCCAAGGAAAAGCCTGGTGGGCCATGATGATGGTCAACTCCGGCAGGTCCGCGGCTACGTCGTCGATGTAGGGGATCGGCTTGGTGTACTTGAGGTGCACTCCCCCACCCCCCGGCAACCCCGCCCCCACTCCCGTGGTGCCGGTGTGGAACATGGCCACCATGCCCAACTCTGCGATCTTCTCGTAAATCGGGTAGAACCTGCGCTCGTTGGGGTAGAACTCTTGGGTCATGGGGATGAACTTGATCCCCTTCATGCCCAACTCCTTGCCCGCCCGCTCGACCTCCTTCACGGCGAGCTTGCCCATCCACGGGTCGACCGAGCCGAACCCGATGAAGGTGTCGGGGTAGCGGCGGGATATGGAGGCGACCCAATCGTTGCTGTCCCAGGCGTCGCCCTGGGCGGTGCGGTCGTCGTTGGCGAGGACCACGGCCATGAAGTCCAGCTCCTTGTACTTGGTGGCCAGCTCCTCCAGGGTGAGCTCGGGGGGCGACTTGAAATATTTGGCCATGGCCGTGTGGAAGCGCGTGGGCGGGGTCCCGGGCTCCTTGGGAGGATGGATGTGGAAGTCTATAGCCTTGGGCACGGGGTCCTCCTGGGGGGAGTAATTTAGATCGTGCACCCCCCGTCGATCGAGATCCCCCGGCCTGTGGTCCGCCGTCGGGCTCCGACCAGGCTCTCCCACGGCGCCCAGAATTGACCGCTTACCGTTGCTTCCTTCCGGACCTGGCGGGGTTCACGGTTTTCTGCCGCGTGGGACCCAATCTTCAGCGCCCGCCGGACGGGTACAGCGTCCGAAGGACCAGGACCTCTAGGGGGAGTTCAGTCCCGCTGTAGCGGATTGCAGGTTCAGGGCACCGCTAGCTCCCCACCTAGCACGACCTGGATATATGTTATTTGACCCCAATTCGGGTGTCAATTGAAGGTGCAACCTTTACGGATGCACCTGAGAATGAGGAGCATAATCCCCCGAAATTGAGCCGAAATCGCATTTGTGATAACCTAGCGCCCGCCGGTATCCCAGCCCGCCGCCCCGGGAAAGCGACACAGGCCAGGCATTAGTACGGTTTTTTCCTCGCATTCCCCCGGTAGTGCGGGTCTTACCGGCAGGCGAAAGCCATTGACCGCCGGGTCGGGCGCAGGGCCCGACTCGGACTCGTACCGATGGGGTAAGGCGTTGGCTAATGCCGGTAGGCTAGCCGGTAGCATCATAGGCGCGATAGTGACGGCCCAGTTGGGGCTGGGAATTGGCCTCTCCCTATCGGATGCCGGGGTTGCCGAGGGCTGGAACGCCTGGCTAATCCTGGGCGCGAGCCTGGCGGGGTTTGCCATCGGGTTCTTCGCCACCGCCTTGCTGGTCATCCCCGTAATGCAGCAGCTTGATGGGCGTCTATCGCTGCTCCGGCCCGAGGTCGCCTTCTCCGCCATTGTCGGCGGCGTAGTAGGGGTCCTCCTTTCGTCAGTGTTCATCTATGCCTTCGCCGTGGGCTCCCTGGCCTATCCCTGGGACTCGATAGCTCCCGGCCTACTGGCGCTCACGCTGATGACCCTCGGGGCATGGGTGGGCGCTTCGAGGAGTACGCAAATAATCTCCACGCTGGCCCGGGGTCGCATAGGCGAAGGGGCCGCCGCCACCGCATCGGCTGACGGGGCCCGGAACGGACGCTGCATCCTGGTGGACACTTCGGCGATCATCGACGGTCGCATTGCGGAGATCACCCACACCGGGTTCGTCGACGGCGAGCTTCTCATCCCGCGCTTCGTCCTTGACGAGCTCCAGTACGTAGCCGACTCCCCCGACAGCCTCAAGCGCAATCGAGGCCGGCGGGGACTGGACGTGCTCAATCAGCTCCAGAAGGACCACAACGTGGAGGTCCAGATTTCAGACGTCGACGTTCCCGAGCAGGACGGCGTGGACAGCAAGCTGGTGAGTCTCGCCAAGCGCTCCGACTACTCGCTCCTAACCACCGACTTCAACCTTAACAAGGTCGCCGAGCTGCAGGGCGTCCGGGTCCTCAACATCAATGACCTGGCCAACTCTCTCAAACCCACCCTCATACCCGGCGAGGAACTGAATCTCCACATCACCCAGGAGGGCAAGGAGGAGAGCCAGGGCGTCGGGTTCCTGGACGACGGGACCATGGTGGTCGTGGAGGGAGGCAACAGGTACCTTAACTCTCAGCTGCCTGTGGTGATCACCCGGGTCCTGCAGACCTCGGCGGGCCGGATAATCTTCGCCCACCTGAAATAGGGGACGTGAGAGAGCAGGAGCGGGGCGCGGGGCACGGGCAGTCCGTCGGCGCGCTGGTCCTGGCCGCGGGCCGCAGCCAACGCATGCAGGGCATCGACAAGACCTTTGCCCCCATCCTGGGCGAGCCACTAATCCTCCACACCCTCTCCGCGTTTCTCGATTGCCCAGACATAGAAAGAGTCGTCCTGGTCCTCCCTGAGTCCAGCGTGGAAAAGGCCCGGGCCCTGATTGAAGGGCGCGATGGGGCCGACAAGGTATCCGTCTGCGCAGGGGGAGACCGACGGCAAGACTCCGCAGCCAAGGGACTCGCCGCCCTGGGCCCGTGCGACTGGGTCGCCGTTCACGACGGCGCCCGCCCTTGCCTCGCCCCCGACACCTTGCGGACCGCCTTGGCCGAGGCCCGGTTGCACGGCAGCGCCGTCGTGGCCGTTCCGGTGACCGACAC
>JAAXHX010000192.1 GCA_012270635.1 Dehalococcoidia bacterium
GTGTCCAGTATCCCATCGGCCTTGTTAAGGCTCACTTCCTCATATGTTACCAGTCCCGCGCTAATCAATACCAGCGCCACGAAAATGATGAAGTATAGACCTTTCGTTTCCCTGCTGACGCTCCATATCGATTCTCTGTCTTTGTGTTCCCGGTTTACCAATACTTGTCGATTATTCAAACTAGCCTCTGAGTTGTCGCCGCGACACACGGCTGTTAGCCAACTCCCCAACTGTACCCTGCATTGTCAAGGAAATCCTCGGGTCTGCATCCAGGGACTGACAGCATGATTTCTTGGCAGTATCATTTCCCCCTGACCCGGGACCCAAGGCACCTTATTTTCACCTATCGGAGGCTGCGACATGGAACCGCCCCTCAAAGGGATTCGAGTCCTGGAGGTTGCCAACTGGCTCGCCATACCCTCCTGCGCCGCCATGATGGCCGACATGGGCGCCGACGTCATCAAGGTCGAGGCCCTGCAGGGCGACACCTTCCGCACCGAGATCCGGGACGCCGATTTCTCCAAGTCCTTTCCCGTCTCTTACGCCTTCGAGCTCGACAACCGGGGCAAGCGCTCCATGGCCCTCAATCTGGCCCGCCCCAGGGCCGTCGAGGCGGTGCATAAGCTGGCCGGCCTCGCCGACGTGTTCATGACCAACCTCATCCCCCGTCGACAAGAAGCGTTCAACCTGACCTACGAAGAGCTTTCTCGGGACAACCCGCGCCTGGTCTACGTCTCCTTCAACGGGTATGGCGCCCAGGGCCCCGACAAGGACCGCACGGGCTTCGACTACACCGCCTTCTGGACTCGGTCCGGGGCCATGTCCCTGTTCAGCCAACCGGGCCGACCCCCGGTCAATCTCCGGTCCGGTTTCGGAGACCACACCAGCTCTCCCATGCTCCTGGCCGGGGTGATGACGGCGTTGTGGACCAGGGAGAAGACGGGCCGAGGGCAAAAGGTCGCCTGCTCTCTGCTCAACATGGGACTCTGGGTCATCGGCGGCGACCTATCTCGATCCCTCTTCGCCCGGCAACATCCGTTCCAGTGGTCCAGGGAAGAATCGCCCAACCCCCTCCAGAACACCTACCAGACCGGAGACGGGAAGTGGATCAACGTCGTTTCTCCCAACACCGACGAGAAATGGTCGGGTTTCGTCCGGGCCCTGGGCCGCGAGGACCTGATCACCGGCGAAACGTCTGCGGACCAACCCGCGCGTCGGGCCAACGCCCTAGACCTCGTAGCCGAACTGGACCGAGAATTTGCGCGCTTCACCCTGGAAGACCTGGCCCCGCGCCTCGACGCCCAGGGCGTGATCTGGGCCCCGATGCAGGACCTGATGGACGTCATGTCCGACCCCCAGGTCCGCGCCAACGATTTCATCGTCTCCGTCGACCACCCCACCCACGGCCCCTACGAGACCCTCGCCACCCCCCTAAAGTTCAGCGACAGCGAGGTGAAGCCCCGGGGCGCGGCTCCCGAGATGGGCCAGCACACCGAGCAGGTCCTGGTGGATGAGCTGGGATATTCCTGGGACGAGGTGGAGTCCCTCCGTGAAGACGGCGCTATAAATTGAAATCGGCCCGTCCAAACCCTTGCCTCCCTATGCCCCATTTGGAGTTACAATAGCT
>JAAXHX010000193.1 GCA_012270635.1 Dehalococcoidia bacterium
GAGGCGCCCGACTCGCCGACCGACGCCCCGCTCTCCCAGGACTCCCTCGAAATCGAGCGGCTCACGGCCCTGGTCTCCGAGCAGGAGTCGAAGATCGATGGCCTGAAACAGCAGGTCGAGACCGCCGTGAGCCGCTACCGCATCGCTCTCATCGACGGGGCCCCGGAACTGCCGGAAGAGCTCATCCACGGGAGCAGCATCGAGGAGCTGGACCGGGCCATGGAGTCGGCCAGGAAGATCGTCGAGAAGGTGGCCTCCCGCATCGAGGCCCGCGCCCCGGAGGCCCGGGTCCCGTCCGGGGCGCCCGCCCGCCGCTCGGCCGACCTCTCGGGCCTCTCTCCCAGGGAGAAGATCATGTACGCCATCAACAAGAGCTAGCCGCAACGCACGATAAGCAAGGAGGAAACCAACCATGGCATTGACGCTAACAGAGGCCAGCAAGCTGTCCAACGACGTGCTCCTGTCCGGGGTTATCGAGACGATAGTCAACGAAAGCCCCGTGCTCCAGCACATGCCCTTCATAGAGATCGTCGGCAACTCCCTCACCTACAACCGGGAGAACGCCGCCCCGACCGTCGCCTTCTACGACGTGGGAGACGCGTGGGCCGAGTCTACGCCCACCTTCAGCCAGGTCACGGCCACCCTCAAGATCCTCGGCGGCGACGCCGACGTGGACAACTACGTCGCCGCCAGCCGCAGCAACGTCCAGGACCTGGAGGCCGCCATCGTCGAGCTCAAGGCCAAGGCCGTTCAGCAGAAGTTCGACGACACCTTCATCAACGGCGACGTCGCCACCAACACCAAGGCCTTCGACGGAATCGACAAGCTGACCACCACGGGCCAGACCATCTCCATGGGCGACAATGGGGCGACCCTCACCTTGGACAAGCTGGACGAACTGATAGACAAGGTGAAATCCGGCAAGCCCGACATGCTCATTA
The DNA here is from genome assembly GCA_012270635.1 of Dehalococcoidia bacterium. Next base: position 942 of record JAAXHX010000193.1, read on the forward strand.
TGAGCCGCAGGACCCGACGCAAGCTCAACTCCCTCGTCCGGGCCACGGGCAGCGGCTTCCTCCAGACCGACCGCAACATGCTCGGCCAGATGGTCCAGTTCTACGACGGCGTGCCCATCGGCATCAGCGATTGGGTCGCCGACGACCAAAGGGCCGGGACCGCCCGTGATTGCTCGACGATCTACGCCGTGCAGTTCGGGGAGGACGGTGTGTCGGGGCTCACCGGGCCCTCGGGCCTGCAGGTGGAGAGGGTCGGGAGCCTGGAGACGAAGGACGCCACCCGCACTCGGGTGAAGTGGTACGTGGCCGTGGCCCTCTTCAGTACCGTCAAGCTGGCCAAGTTGACCGGGGTACGGAACTAGGTCGAGACCCCTGGGAGACGAGCCATGACTACCTTAACCGAAATCCGGGCCCGCGTTCGGGCCGACCTCCACGATGAGGACCCCGCCGATTACCGCTGGGACAGCGCCGAGCTTGACCGTCACATCTCCCACGCTCTGCGCGAGATGAGCCTCGCCGTGCCCCTGGAGGCCAAGGTCACCCTCGACGCAGTGCCCGGGTCCCGGGACGTCTCCCTCTCCTCCCTGACCGACCGGGTGCTCGTCGATTCCGTCGAGTACCCGGCCGGTCAGTCTCCGCCCGAGTTCACCGACTTCCGGGTCTGGGGCGACACCCTGACCCTGCTGGCGGAACGGGTCCCCGCCCAGGACGAGCAGGTTGTCGTCTACTACGGCAAGCTCCACTCCCTGGACTACGTGGCCTCGACCGTGCCGCCGGCCCTGGAGGACGTGCTGGTGACGGGGGCCTCGGGGTATGCGGCCCACAGTCTGTCAGGCTTCACCATCAACCGACTCAACACCGGCGGCGATTCCGTGTGGAGGGACTACATGGTCTGGGGCCGGGAGCGGATGAATGCCTTCCATCGGGCCCTGGCGAGATACGGCCCCGGGGGACGGATCAGGTCCCGGCGGCTGAGAAGACCCCCGGTCGCTGCAAGGACGGCCTAGCGTGAGGGCCCTATCCGACACCCTACTCCGGGTCCAGAGGTCGTCCTCGTCTCAGCCGTGGGTCGGGGTGGAGGTCATGGACCGGATGGCCGGCATAGCCCGGCTGCGGTTCCGGCGTCACTATACGGGAGACGAGGCGGAGGGGCCTCACGCCCTGACCGTACCCGCCGACGGCTCGCTGGTGCGCGCCCGCATCGACTCCACCAACAGCCACAATCTCTACGTCCAGCGCGTTCCCAACCCCTCCCCCACAGCCGATTTTATGAACTGGGTCTCCCTGGGCCCTTCATCCGGCGACGGAGACGTAGCCCTGTGTTCTACCGGGGCGGACGTGCTCCTCTTCTACCTGTCAAGCAACCGGCGCACCATCTACCTTCGGGCCAGCGCCGACAGCGGCGCCTCCTTCGGGCAGGCTACCCTGGTGACTGCTGCCGCTTCGCCCGTAACCTGGCTGGCCTCCGCCCTCAAGCCCGACGGCACAACCCTGCTCCTCTACTCCCTGGCCAATGGGGTCTACGCCATCCAACGCTCCGAAGGCAGTTGGGGTCTTCCCCGGCTCTGGTCCAATTCCCTGTCCAAGATCAACGGAGTCGCTGTACACTACAACGCGGACTGGAACGTGGCGGTGGCGGGCCGGGACCTGACGGGCAAGAAGAGCGGCGTATGGAGCGCCGTCCTGGGCGACGGTACGGACCAGACCCTCGGAACATGGTCGAGCCTCAAGCCTGTCACCGAGGACGAACGGGGCACGGGCCTCGATTTCCGCACCCCCTTCCTCGACCGCCCGGACGTCGACCGGCTCTTCTTCATTGAGCAGGTCACGGGGGACGACGGCCACAACCGCCCCTTCTTCACTTTCACCACGCCCTCCGCCTCCTATCTCGACAACCTGTGGCGGGAACCTGCCGCCTTCGACCTGGACACCGAGTACGGACTGGCCGTCGGGCATTCGGCCAACCGCCTCTGGCTTTCAACGGCCAACGGAGTATGGTCGGCGCCCCTCAACCCCTCGCCCCTGGACCTGGGCCCAGATGTGGTCTCCCTCACGGGAGAGGAATCGGCCATGCAGACCAGGTGGCGGATCGAGCTGCGCAACGACGATGGACGCTACGCGCACCCCGGGGAGGAGGGCCTTGGGTTGCTGGCCAAGGGGTCGGAGGTTAGGGTCAAGCTCGGGTTCGTGACGGGAGCAGGGCGGGAGTCGTCCCCGTGCNNGGATGGGGATTGCTGGCCTGGCAGCAGGCCCGACGGGAACGGACCTGGGACGCCGGGGACGCCAGCCTGTTTGAAATTCTCAGATCGGTCCTGGCCCGGGCCGGGTTCGACCTCGCCGCCGTTTCCGGCCACCCACTGCTGAATGACTACCAGCCCGAGTTCACCATCGAGGAGTCGGAACCCCTGGACGAGGTGGTAGAGCGGCTCATGTCCCACGTCCCCGACATACTGCTGGGGACATCCGCCGACGGCTTTGCGCTCAGGATGCCTTCTTCCACCGAAGAAAGCTCTTGCGCCTACGGCACGGGGCACGGGATCCTGGAAGGCCGCTACCTCGATTCGGTACCGAGGCATAGCCGGGCAATCGTCTTCGGTGCAAGCCACACCAGCGATCTGAACGACTGGTCCGACTTCCCCGTCCTCTTCGACCGTCCCGTCCACGTCCACGACGATGCCCTCGACACCCAGGAGAAGGTCGACGCCCGCGCCGAGGCCGAGTCTCGCCGCAGCGCCATCCACGCCCGCCGCGGGAGCATTGCCGTCCCCGTAAATTCGGGCCAGGAGCTCTACGACGTCATAGAAGTCACCGATGCCGCGGCCGGGCTGACCTCGGCGAGGCGTCGGGTCTTGGGATTGGATACCCGGTATGCCGTCGGCCCCCGGGGCCCGCGGTACCAGCAGACCATACACCTGGGCGGGGTGTAGGGAGGTACCCCCGCTCATACTTCGACAAGCCCAGCACGAGCGGCCCAGGTATGGATTCCGGCTCGGAGGCCAGAATGACGGGGGCGTCAGAGTGTCTCCCTCGTCATTCCTGCGGAGGCAGGAATCCAGGGACTGGGCGGGCCCTCGCTCATACTCCGTCAGGCCCAGCACGGGCGGCCCCAGGAGGAGAAGGGGTGAGCGGGGTGGGGCCGACCTCCACGCATACCGCTCACCCTGAGCTAAGTCGAAGGGTCGAGCGGAAACTGGCAGATCGGGTCTATAAGCCGCCCCGCTTAGTTTCGCGCACTCTTAGCGCGCACCCCTTCTTGACACCGCGCCCTGCGCGGGTGAAGAATAGCCCCCGCACCCCGAGCCCCCTGCGTTCGCGTAATCACCCGTGCCCCAAGGCGTCACCTTGATTGAGTCGACGAAAGCCGTCACTGATACAGACAACGGACCGGAAGTCCTCGCCCATTACACGAAAGCGCTCCCCAAGGGACGGCGCGACTGCCATCATCGGCTAAAGACTGAGCTATCGGTGGAAATCGAGAGAACACCGGAGGAGTGGATTGCCAGCATCGAGAGTAGAGTGCTTGTATGAATGGGGTGCAGGTGAAACCGAGGAGCAGGCTATCGATGACCTGGTATGTTCCTTAGGTGATTATAAGCTCTGGTTGGTCAAACACAGAGGCAACCTTGCCGAGTGCTCAGCTAGAGACCTAGAGTTAATTGAAAAACATGGTTGTTTAGTAGTGGACTACCGCGCACTCAGAAGGGCCTTGAACTTAAGGTCCTTGCTGACGAGGACCGCAGCGGCGACCATATAGTCTTCAGTCTAAGAATAGGCAACAAAGATCAGAGGCTCTCAAAAATGTCCCATAGTGCCAGAGGCCAGATTTCTAAAGGTCGCTTAGGCGCACTCGCCCGCCAGATGCGCCTCTCCGGCCGACAGACGCAGCAGTTCGTGGACTGCGCCCTCAGTCGCGACGAATGGCTGGATTTGCGGGCAGATGCCCTCGGCTAACAAGATGTTTTGAAGACGACGGAACCAAAAATGAAACGTTTACTGACAGAGTCTGAATGGTCTAGGAATGTCGGATCTGAAAATTTCCCGGTCAGTTTTCTGCATGAGTACGCTGTGGGAGTGATATGGGATTTACTACACACCACGGCAGGTCCGGTAGAACTGCCAACAATAGATGGGAGTAGGTCAGATGATGTGCTTGAGGGCATCGACCGCATCATCATTCCTGATGCCTTGCAATCTATCGCAGGACACATCCCGGACATCTCCTTGCTCAAAGACACTCGTCCTGTCCGGTGCATTGAAGTCATAGTAACCACGCCCGTCTCGCCGAAGAAATTGACCGCTATGCAAAACCTGGGAATTGACGTAGTGCAGGTGCCAGTGCGTAATGAAGATGAATTTCGAACTATTTGTCCACCAGTAGACACTGAGAAGCCTCGATGGTGGCCCAAATACAGCGCACATGAAGAGGTTTTTCGGTCAGCCAGGCACAAATCAGGGGTTAATTGGAGAGGTTCACGTCACTATCGTGTTCTTAAAGGGCAGGAGCAGGCGGACGAGGCCATTCATACCCTGCTGAATAATCTATTCCTTTGCAGTCCAGAAGTGAGGCGAGTGTTCGTTGCTCGATTGAACGACATAACTAGCTTGCATTCCCTATACCCACTTCGGAAGGAAAACCCCAAATACAACACCTGCTGCTCAAATTATACTGCTCAATCAGTCAAAGATGATGCCCTAGCTTTTTAGTGCACGAGCGTACAAATCCCTTGAATACTTGCTCCTAAATCCAATCTAACAACCTCCTGCGAGCTTGATTGCAGACCACTCTTGAAAGCCCCCGCCTCCGACGCTGGGTCATCGTTGCCTCCCTCACCTCCTGCGTGGGGACTTCCCTAAGTGTCATCTTCATCATCGGCATTCTCCTGCCGGAGATTTCGAAGGAGATGGGCCTTTCTCCCCTGGCCCAGGGCTTGCTTGGCTCTTCGGTTCTCATTGCCAATTTCATTTTCTGCATCCCCGCCAACTTGGTCACGTCCCGCTTCCGGCCCTGGAGAACGGTGGCCCTGCTGTTTCTCGGGGTGGGGGGTTCGGCGTTGCTGCAAAGCTGGTCTCCCGTCCTGGCCGCCCTCTTCATCGGGCGCGTAGGCGCGGGCCTATTCTTCACCTCCACCCAGTCGCCCCGAGCCCTGCTCATCCAGCAGTGGATCCCCCGACACCGCATCTCTTTCACCAACGGCCTGGCCTTTGCCGGCATCGATCTGATCATGGGGGTCGCCTTTCTGGTAACACCCCAGTTCCAGGACCTCGCCGGAGGATGGAGAGAGACCTTCTTCATCTGGTCGATGATCTCCCTGGGCCTCACCATCGTATGGATGATCGTCGGCGGGGAAAGAGTCACCGAGGAATACGTCGCCCGGGCCCGCTCCGAGACCTCCAGCCCCCTCAACGCCCTGCGAAACTACAAGCAGCTCTGGATAATGGGTCTCGGGATGGGGAGTTCGATGGCAGCCCAGGCCGGGTTTCAGAACTTTTGGCCCACCCTCGCCGAGGACCAGCTGGACCTCACCCGCTCCTTCATCGGCCTTGCCCTGGGGGCGACCACCTTCGCCGCAGCCCCGACCGATTTCCTGGTCAATGCCATTCCCACCCTGATCCGCCGCCGCTCCCTGGTCCTCTCCGTCTGCAGCATAATCTCGGTTGTCTCCCTTACGGGCATGGTCTATGCCACTTCAGAGCCGATGGCCCTGTTCCTGGCCGTCTTGAAGGGCCTTTCCTTCGCCTTCTTCCCCGTGCTGATGATCATGGTGTTCCTCATCCCGGGCATCAAGCCCCGGGAGATAGGCATAGGAATGTCCTTCATGGAGACCTGCATCTGGGGAGGCTCGGCTGTCGGGCCCATCCTGGTGGGTGGTCTGCAGCAGGCTACCGGCAACCTACAGACAGCCCTTTTCATCAACGGTTTGTTCCCATCGATACTGCTAGTGTCGGCGGCCCTGCTGTACATGAGGGACCGCTCCCCTCACCCGAGGTTAGCCTGAAGCCTGGCGCCATCATGCTATAATGGCCACCCGTTCCATTCCCCGCACGACCCTGACGGAGCGGACTATCCCAATTTTTCACGGAGGGCTGAGTGAGGCTTAAAGGTAAAGTCGCGATCGTCACCGGGGCCACGGCGGGCATGGGAAGGGCGGCGGCGGAGCTCTTCGCCCGGGAGGGGGCCAGCGTTGTCCTCTGCGGGCG
>JAAXHX010000194.1 GCA_012270635.1 Dehalococcoidia bacterium
CCGGCTACGACGAACCGCTTCTGCACACGATGTATGTTGACAAGCCGTTGTCGGGGGTGAGAGCCGTGCAGACCCTCTCCCGCCTCAACCGGGCGCATCCGAAGAAGGACAATGCCTTCGTGCTGGACTTTGCCAACGACGCCGACACCATCCAGCGCGCCTTCGCCGACTACTACCGCACCACCGTCCTCTCGGAGGAGACCGACCCCGACCGGCTGCACGACCTGAAGGCGTCCCTGGACGGCTACCAGGTCTACAGTGCGGCGCAGGTTGAAGAGTTCGTGAAGCGTTTCTTGGAGGAGGAATCCCGAGAGCGGCTCGACCCCATTCTGGACGCCTGCGTCTCCGAGTACAGGGAGCAGCTGGACGAGGACGGGCAGGTGGACTTCAAGGGCAAGGCGAAGGCGTTCCTCCGAACCTACGGGTTCCTGGCCGCCATCCTGCCCTACACCAACGCCGAGTGGGAGAAGCTCTCCATCTTCCTGAACTTCCTCGTTCCGAAGCTGCCCGCTCCGGTAGAGGACGACCTGTCGAAGGGGATTCTGGAAGCCATCGACATGGACAGCTACCGGGTGGAGAAGCAGGCGGTGCGAGACATCCAGCTGGCCGACGAGGACGCGGAGATCGGGCCTGTCCCCAGCGAGGGCGGAGGGCAGAGACCGGAGCTTGAGATGGACCGGCTGTCCAACATCATCAGGGAGTTCAACGACCGGTTCGGCAGCATCGAGTGGAAGGACAGGGACAAGATCGACAAGGTGCTGGCCGAGGAGCTTCCCGCCAAGGTCAGGGAGGACAGGGCCTACCGGAACGCCATGGCCAACTCCGACCGTCAAAACGCTCGTATCGAGCATGACCGGGCCTTGGAACGAGCCATCACCGACTATCTCGCAGACCACGCGGAACTGTACAAGCAATTCAGCGACAACGACTCGTTCCGTCGGGAACTCTCCGACATGATCTTCGCATTGACTTACGCCGGAACAGGCGGCGTATCGGCAGCCGGGTCCGTCCCACAATGAGAGGTGCCGGGGCGATTGGAGGCGCAGGCAGGAGGGGGCGCTACCCCAGCGCCGCCGGACCGTGCGGGCGACCTCCAGCAGGAAGGGCGATACTCTGAAGGACAGGCTCGATGCCGAGACATCGGATTGACCACAGCAGAGCAGTCTACGTCCTGCCGGCCGACTTCCCGAAGCGGTTGAAGCGGCTTCAGCAGGAGTACGGCCTATCGTGGGCGGAGATTGCCCGGCGCATCGGGATCTATCCCTACACGCTATGGCGTTGGTATTTGGGCGGCGTGCGGGCCCCATTACCGGCACCAGATGGCCCTGCTGGGTCTGGCCGACGATCTGGGCCTCGCCCACCTGCTCACCGCATGGACGCTCCCGGATGAAGAGGAGAATGAGATGTCCGCCAATGCCGACCGACCCCTATCCTGAATGCAGGGGGAAGAGCAGTACGTTAGCGCGGCCACCGCGACCGGAGGCCCTGAAACGCAAAGGGGCGGCATATATGGCCGTACCTTTATAGAGGCGTCCCCATCGCCAAGTGCCTGAAGTGGGACTGTGATCCCACCCGACCCGTGCTCAGTGATGACAATTGCGACGGCAGGTTCGGTGCCGACGAGCAAAGTGGGTCGCTCCCTCTTGCATTCCCCAGCGAACGAATGGAGGAAGAGCGCGGGGCGCCAAACCGGCATTGCATAGCGGGGGTGGCTGCACCATGATAGAGCCATCCTTCGCGCCGGTCCTGTTTCAGGACTGGGTGGAGCAAGTACCGGTAGAGAAGGCTGCGGGGCGAAGTTGTGCCCCATGCCGGGCAACCACGGTCACGTCCGCAGCAAGGGACCCGGCCGACGACGAAATATCAAGACAAATCGGAGGAGCGTCATGACAGAGGAACATGACGAGATGGACC
>JAAXHX010000195.1 GCA_012270635.1 Dehalococcoidia bacterium
CCCCCACCCCCATCCCCCATATCCTTTCCCGCGACATGGACTCAAGGAGCCGTACATGGAGCTAGCCCCGGGCCTTCACTCCCTCCACGTTGCGATAGAGGGGACCTTCTTCTTTCGCAACTACCCCCCCAACGCCTATCTCCTCACCGAGGGCGAAGGCGCCCTCATCGATACCGGCAACGGGGACGACCACTCCATAAACAGCCGTCTGGACCAGCTGAAAGAGCTCGGCAACCCCGACTTCCGGTACATCATCCTCACCCACCCCCACCCCGACCACCTCGGCGGCGCGGAAAGGCTGAAGCGGTTGTCCGGGGCTAAAATCATCATCCACCAGGACGACGCCGACACCGCCAACGAGGCCTTTGAGAACACTCTCGTCGACGAGGCTTTCAACGATGGCGACGTCATCGACCTCGGCGGCGTGGAGTTGGAGATGGTCCACACGCCGGGCCACACCCACGGCCACACCTGCGTCCTCAACCGCAGCGACCGTTCCCTCTTCACCGGCGACCACATCCTCGGCACAGGCACCACCGCCGTCAGCCCAGACCGCGGCGACATGGCCAAGTACATCGACTCCCTGCGCAAGCTTCAGCCGATGGAGATCAGCGACCTGTACCCGGGCCACGGCGCCCCCGTCAACCGACCCCAGGCCAAGATCAAGGAACTCCTGGACCACCGGCTTGAGCGCGAGCGCCAGGTCCTCGGCTTCCTCGCGGATGGTCGGGACACCATCGACGGCTTGGTCAGGGCCATCTACCCGGAGCTGGACAAGGACCTCCTCACCGAGGCCCAGGGCCAAGTCCAGGTCCATCTCGTCAAGTTGGTCAACGAGGGGTTGGTCGAGGCCCGCGGCGAGACCTACGCCCTCAAATAACGGCGTCGGCGTCTATCTCCACCACCATGTCGGGGTGGACGAGGGCGTCGGTCCCCAGGAGGGTGCAGACAGGCTTGATGTCGCCGAACACCTCCCCGTGGGCCGTCCCGACTTCCTCGGCGTGGTTCTGCACGTCCACCACGAAGACCCTGGTCCTGACCACGTTCTCCAGCGAGCCGCCCGCCTGCTTCAGGTAGCCCTCGATCAGGCCGAGGATGTGCTTGGTCTGGGCGTAGTAGTCGCCGGGAGCATAAACCGACCCGTCCGCCGATGTGGAAGCGTTGCCGGCGATGAAGATGTGGCTGGTCGGGTTGTCGACCCTGACAGCCCGGCAAAACCCGAACTTTGTCTCCAAGGGCCTCCCGCTTTCGACTTGAGTCCTCTCTGACATGCTTTACCCTCCAGGTTTTTCTTGAAGCTCCGCAAAGCGCTCCCCGATCGCCAGAATAATACTCCGTCCGTCCACCCATCGACCCCCGGGTCCTGGGCCTGTTAAAGGGCCTTACGGCCCGACCCATTGCTATAATCAAGACGCAATGACCGCCGAGAAACTCCTCCAAGACCTGAACCCGCCCCAGAGGGAAGCCGTTGAGACGGTGGACGGGCCCCTGCTGATTCTGGCAGGGCCGGGCAGCGGCAAGACCCGGGTTATCACCCACCGGATTGCTTACCTTATGCGGGAGATCGGCGTGTACCCCAGCCGGATTATCGCCGTCACCTTCACTAACAAGGCCTCCAAGGAGATGCGGGAGCGGGTGTTCGGGCTGGTGGGCAAGGACACGGAGCGGCTCACCCTCGGCACCTTTCATGCCATCTGCGTCCGCATCCTCAGGTACGACGGCGAGCCCATAGGCCTGGACCGCAACCTGGTCATCTACGACGAAGACGACAAGGCCTCCATCATCAAGGAGGCCATGCAGGACATCAACGTAGACCCGAGAAATTTCCCGCCCCGCAGCATCCTCAACTCTATCTCCGCTTCCAAGAGCCAGATGATCGACGCCGAGACCCACCGCCTCCACGTGCACAGCTACTTCGACGAGGTCGTCGGGCGGGTGTTTCAGCGCTACCAGGCCATCCTCGAAGAGAATAATGGCGTTGACTTCGATGACCTGCTTCTCAAGGCCGTCCAGCTCTTCGACCGCTCCCCCGACACCCTGGAAAGATACGCCAACCGCTACCGCTATCTGCTGGTCGACGAGTTCCAGGACACCAACATCGTCCAGTACAGGCTGGCCCGGCAACTGGCCAGCGGGCACGGCAACATCTGCGTGGTCGGCGACCCCGACCAGTCCATCTACTCCTGGCGTCACGCCGACATCCGCAACATCCTCAGCTTCGAAAGGGACTTCCCGAAGGCCAAGGTCATCTACCTGGAGCAGAACTACCGCTCGACGCAGACCATCCTGGAGTCGGCCCACTACGTCATCGCCGCCAACCGGCAGAGGAAGGAGAAGAGCCTCTGGACCGACAACGGGCAGGGTGTCCCCATCACCATGTCCGAGGCCTACAACGAGCAGGACGAGGCCCAGACCGTGGCCCGAGAGGTCGAACGCCTGGGTCGGGACGACGGCTTCGCCCTGGGGGACATCGCGGTGATGTACCGCACCAACGCCCAGTCCCGCGTCCTGGAGGAGTCCTTCCTCAGGTACGGGATCCAGTACCGGCTGGTGGGCGGCACCCGCTTCTACGAGCGGCGGGAGGTCAAGGACGTCGTCGCTTACCTGCGCCTCGTCCACAACCCCTACGACAGCGTCAGCCTGCGTCGGGTGATAAACGTTCCCAAGCGGAACATTGGACAGAAGACGGTGGACGGCCTGATGATGTGGGCCCAGCAGCTGAACATGCCGCCCTACACGGCCCTACAGCTCCTGTCCCACAGTTCCGACGGCAGCCCGGCCCCCGAGCCCCC
>JAAXHX010000196.1 GCA_012270635.1 Dehalococcoidia bacterium
CCGCCGACAGGCTCAGGGACTGCGGCCTGTTCACCGAGCGGGGTTCCGAGCGGTTCGCCGGGATGGTGGTCGTTCCCGAAGTCTCCGGCGGACTTGTACGTTGGCTCGTGGGCCGGGCCGTCGTTCCCGACCGGACTCCCCGCTTCCAGGCGCTTCCCGGCCCCAAGCCGGTGCTTGGGCTTGGGCGTCTCGGCCCCGCTCCGCCGTGGGTCGTGGTTGCGGAAGGGGTCTTCGACTGGCTTGTCCTTGCCTCTTGGGGTATCCCCGCCGTTTCCAACCTGGGCATCCAAGGGGTCGAGCGGGTGGCTTCGGCCTTGTGGGGCTGCCCCAGGGTCTTCCTTGCCTTCGACAACGACGAGGCGGGGATTGAGGCCACCGAGCGGCTTGCTGGCTTGCTTGGGCGTCGGGCCGCCGCCGTCACCCTTCCCCAGGGCGTCGGCGACGTGGCCGAGCTTGCTTCCCTTCCCAGCGGTCGCTCCCTCTTCCTGCGGCTGCTTGCAAGGGCGGCCCGCTCCGCCCGCTAGCTTCCCTCACACCCCCACTTTCCTCTACCGGGCCTTCCCTGGCCCGCGCTTGCTTGCGGGACTCCCCTCCCGCTTCATCCCCATCCCCATCCCCACTCTCACCCGCTACAGGAGGACCTATGCCCATTCACGACGGGCCACACCCGCACACGGCATCCCGTAGGGGATTCCGCCCATCGGTCACTCGGTACTTGAAAAACACAGAAGGAGAAAATCATGACTAACGGCAACAACAACGGACACCACGGCAACGGCGTCGTTCACACTAACGGACACAGGCCCGACGCCGCAATCGTCGGGGAGCACGATCCCGCATCGAGTGCGGGGCAGGCTCTGTTCTGGGACGGTCTGTCGCCCGCCGTCACGCAGGCTCTCGGACAGCCCGTCGACTACGTGCTGGTCTCCCAGCGCAAGGGGCGCGGCGGCAGGCTCTTCGACTACCTGGAAGGACACGTCGTCATCGACCAGGCAAACCGGATTTTCGGCTACGGCGGTTGGGGCGTGGAATTGGTCGGAGACGTGACCCTGCGCCGCATCGAGACGGTGGATGCGAAGACAGGAGAGGTCAGCGTGTCCCACGCCTACAGCGCCCCGGTCCGGGTCACCGTTGCGGGCGCGCTGCCCCGCACCGACGTCGGCTTCCACTCGGTGGCGGAAGAGTCTGCGGACGGACACGACACGGCCATCAAGGGCAGCGTAACTGATGGCATGAAGCGGGCGTTCAGGACGTTCGGGGTCCAATTTGGCAACTCGCTCTATGGCGACCAGCAGCAGACCGCCAACGCCCCCAAGCGGGAGCGGACACCCGTTCCAGCTCCGGTCAACGACAGGTCGGCCAAGGCTCAGCCCAGGGGCCGCGCCGACTCGCAGGCCGAGACGCTGCGCAAGCGGCTCATGGAACTGGCCGGGGAGCAGGGGTTCGACGAGTCGCAGGTTCGGGCCGCCGTCCAGAGGCAGACGGGCAAGGAACTGGACGACCTTACGGCCGACGAGGTCGGGATGCTGGTGGATGCCGCCGCCGCCAAACTCCGGGAGAGGCAGCAGCCGCAAGCCGCCTAGCTCGCTGGTCAATCGGAACACTGTAGAGAGCGGGGCCGCCCATGACAAGCAGGCCCCGCTCTCTCATTACAGGAAGGAGGTCACGAAATGGTGACGACTACCCTGACGCACACACCCTGGGGATGGAGCCAGGACATCGAGGAACTGGCGGAGGGAGTTCTGCGGGTCTCCACGCCCTCGCATGGTGGGCTGAAGCTCAGCCGAGAGCGGTGGAACGAGCTTCCAGCCGCCGTCCGCTACACAATGCTCACTCCCACCTTCGCAGAAGAGGATTGCGAGGAACCCATCGTGCGGACGCTGCTGGGCCTCGGCGACGGCAGGACGCGGGAACTGGCCCTCACGGTCGCGGACTACTTCGAGCGGTACGCTGCCGCGCTCCCGTACCTGCGCAACTGCCTACCGGCCCGCCACTACCACGCGGTCTGCTACCGGAACGGCTACAGGTCTGATCCCTTCGGGCGGTTCGACACCCGCATCGAGGCAGAGTGCTTCGTAGGCGATGCCGAGACGGCGCGAGCCTACGGGAGACTGGAGGCCGTCGAGTGCAGCGGGAGTCTCCCGCTCTGCATGGCCGAAGGAGGCAGGCCATGACCGCGACGGAGACACGGGCCAGACCCCGCAGCCTTCCCAGCACAACCACGAAGTTGCAAACCGAGTTTGGGAGTCTCTTCGTCACCGTCTCGGTTGACGAGGACGGCGAGCCCTTCGAGGTCTTCGGTCATCTGGGGAAGGGAGGCAGCTTCCAACACGGGGTTACCGAGCTTGCGTGCAGGCTCATCTCCCTGCACCTGCGCAGGGGCACCCCGCTCGAAGAGGTGATCGACCAGATGCAAGGGATTTCCGAGATGCAGCCCTTCGCCAACCAACTCGCCGACGGAACGTCGGTGTGGGTGCGGGGTCTCGGAGACGGGATAGCCCACATCCTCAGAGAGCACCTGAGAGACAAGCAGGAGAAGGAGACGGCTGAAGCGGAGGCCGCAAAGCAAGCTGCATGAGCGGCTCGGACAACATT
>JAAXHX010000197.1 GCA_012270635.1 Dehalococcoidia bacterium
TGGGCCGGGCCGTCGATCCCGACCGGGCTCCCCGCTTCCAGGCCCTACCCGGCCCCAAGCCGGCGCTTGGCCTTGGACGTCTCGGCCCCGCTCCGCCGTGGGTCGTGGTGGCTGAGGGCGTCTTCGACTGGCTTGCGCTTGCCTCGTGGGGCCTTCCCGCCGTCGCTGCCCTGGGCACCCAGGGAGTCGAGCGGGTGGCCTATGTGCTGCGGGGCTGTCCCAGGGTCTTCCTCGCCTTCGATAACGACGACGCTGGACTTGAAGCGACGGAGCGGCTTGCGGGCTTGCTTGGCAGGCGGGCCGCCGCCGTCACCCTCCCCCAGGGCGTCGGCGACGTTGCCGAACTTGCTTGCCTTCCCCAGGGCCGCTCCCTCTTCCTTCGCCTGCTTGCACGGGCGGCACACTCCGCCCGGTAGCTTCCGCCTACCTCTTTCCACTTCTCCTCTACAGGGCTTCCCCGGCCCGCTTGCCTGCGGGACTCCCCCGCTTCATCCCTATTGCCACTTCACTGCCACAGGAGGAGCTATGCCCAATGCACGACGGGCCTCGCCCGCGCACGGGCTTTCCCATCGAGGAACCCGCATCCGCTCACCCGCTACACGACTAACACCAAAGAAGGAGACACGAGATGACTAACGGCAACAACAATGAACACAACCCCAACGGGACCAGCATCGTCCCGGTCAACAGCAATGGGCACAAGCCCGACGCCGCAATCGTCGGAGAGCACGACCCCGCATCGAGTGCGGGGCAGGCTCTGTTCTGGGACGGGCTCTCACCCGTCGTCACGCAGATCCTCTCTCAGCCCCTGGACCCCAACCTGGTCTCCCAGCGCAGGGGGCGCGGCGGCAGGGTCTTCGACTACCTGGAAGGCCACGTGGTCATCGACCAGGCCAACAAGATATTCGGCTTTGGTTCATGGGGACACGAACTGGTAGGCGACGTCACGCTGCGCAGGATCGAGTCCGTTGATGCGAAGACGGGAGAGATCACGGTCTCCCAAGCCTACAGCGCCCCCGTCCGGGTCACCGTCGCGGGAGCGCTGCCCCGCACCGACATCGGCGTCCACCCCGTAACGGAAGATACGCAGGACGGGCACGACACTGCGATTAAAGGGGCGGTGACCGACGGCATGAAGCGGGCGTTCCGCAGCTTTGGCGGTCAGTTTGGCAACAGTCTCTACGGAGATCAGCAGGCCAACGCCTCGGCCAAGCCGGAGCAGGTGCCCGTGCAGGCCCCGGTCAACGGCAGGTCTGCCAATGCTCAGCCTAGGGGCCGCGCCGAGGCCCAGGCCGAGACGCTGCGCAGACGGCTGATGGAACTGGCCGGAGAGCAGGGCTTCGACGAGAAACAGGTTCGGGCTGCCGTTCAGAGGCAGACAGCTAAGGACCTGGACGACCTGACGGCTGCCGAGGTCGGGCCGCTGGTGGAGGCGGCCGCCAACAAGCTCCGGGAGAGGCAGCAGGCGCAGGCCGCCTAGCCTGAACCTACACGGCGGCAGGGAATCGAGCGGGGTTGCCTGTCATGGGCGGCCCCGCTCTCTCATTACAGGAACAGGAGTAGAACGATGAACACGACACCAACCTACACGCCCTGGGGCTGGACCCAGGACATCGAAAAGCTGGACGAAGGGGTGTGGCGGGTCACGACGCCCAGCCACGGCGGGCTGAAGCTCAGCCGGGAGCGGTGGGAGGAGCTTCCCGTCGAAGTCCGGAACACGATGCTGAACAAAACCTTTGCCGAGGAGGACTGCGAGGAGCCCATCGTTCGGGCGCTCCTAGGACTGGGGGACGACCGAACCCGGGAGTTGGCCCTCACGGTGGCGGGCTACTTCAAGCGGTATTCTCCCGCGCTTCCCCACCTCCGCGACTGCCTAC
Organism: Dehalococcoidia bacterium; assembly: GCA_012270635.1. The sequence goes on from JAAXHX010000197.1 coordinate 1,878, forward strand.
CGGCCTACCACTACCACGCAGTCTGCTACCCGAACGGCCACAGATCTGACCCCTTCGGACGGTTCGACACCCGTATCGAGGCAGAGTCCTTCGTGGGCGATGCCGAGACG
>JAAXHX010000198.1 GCA_012270635.1 Dehalococcoidia bacterium
TGTCCTTCGCCCCGTTCTCCCCTTGCGCCCCGCTGGTACAGGCCCATGAGCTTGCGACCGCGTTTGACCAGGGCCTCACCCAGGAACATGCTGCTCATCTGCTGCCCCGAACCCGGGACGCGGGGCTTTCGTTGGTCGGGAGACGGCTCTTCTCCGGACAGCCACTTCTCCCGAGCGTCGCGCGCCGCCTCCAGCCCCGACCGCACTTCCTCCTCCCCAGCCCCCAGCAACGCTTTGTAGACCTCCAGTTCCTCGATTAACCTGTCGATCCAGTGCTCGATGGCCTCTCGATTGGTGACGCATATCCCGGTGGACATGGAGGGAACGGTAGAAGCGAGACGAGTTGCCCCGGCGAAGCCACTGGAAGCGACCCGTCGAATCTCCCTCCAGGACTCCGAGGTCGATAATAGGGTCATCAGAGCGGCGGACATTATCAAGGGCAGATGGCTGGTCGCGGCGACCATGGCGTCGTGCTCCCGGGGCTCCGGGAAATAGGCCTGGGCGCCCACTTTCCCCACCACTTCCGTGACGGCGTCTATCGCGGCCCGGGATGCGGCGGGGGCGGGGCATATACAGTAGGTCGCGCCCTTGAATAGGCCCGCCTCGGCGTGCTCTATTCCTGCAACTTCCTTGCCGGCCATCGGATGCCCGCCGACGAAGTCGATGCCCGGTAGATGGGTCTCGGCCCAATCCATGACCGTCGCCTTGGTGCTGCCGGTGTCGGTAACCGCGCAGCCCGGCTCGAGGCTCGGGTGGATTTCCTGCATCACGCTCGGCATGGCAAGGAGGGGCGTGGCGATGACGACCAGTTCTGCGCCCTCTACGGACTTGGCCGGGCTGCCGCCGTCCCTATCTATGGCGCCCATCTTGAGGGCTCGGGCGACGGAGGCTCGGGCGAAGTCCCAGCCCACCACTTCCACCCCCGACTCCCTGAGAGCCAACCCAAGGGAGCCGCCTATGAGGCCGAGGCCTATGATGGCAATACGCTTCATGATCTATGCTTCACTGCAACCGGCCCTTCCCCGATTAAAAGCGGGGCATTATATTACCCCATTCCCGGCAGGGACGCGGGCCTGCGCATCCCACCCCCGCCCTGCATCCATTTCTAGTCCCATACCATAGATTCTCGATGGTCCAGCACCAGAGCAGTCATTTGTCTTGCTGAGATCGATATGTTGCTGTATAATCGTTACCTGTTAGGTAACAACAAGGAGGTAACCCATGAATATCCTACGACTAACCCCAAGGTATTCTCGTGGAAATCACTTTTAGGACCAGGAAGTTACAGCGATCTTTTGGGGCTTCTAAGAACCTCACAAGAACGTACGGACATCGAATGGCCAAGGCTATTCAAAATCGACTTGCAGTGCTGAAAAACGCCCACAATCTATCCCTTGTACCCACAATTCCTCCTGAGCGGCTACATCAACTTACTGGTAACCGAAAGGTACAATTCGCAGTCGACTTGGTGCATCCCCAACGACTTGTATTCGAACCAAATCACGACCCCATTCCGGTTAAAGAGGACGGAGGCATCGATAAGGGCCTAGTGACAACAATCACCATCATCGAAGTCGTGGACTATCATTAGGGAGAGGGGAGCTATGACGACTTCTACGTATTATTACGAACCGGACTACGCGGTCTCGCCCGGACAGATACTGGAGGAGCATTTGGAAGTACGGGAGATATCCCAGGCCGAATTTGCACGGCGATGCGATAGGTCTCCAAAGCTAATCAGCGAGATAATCGCCGGCAAGGCGCCTGTGGAGCCGAGGACGGCGCTCCAATTTGAGAAGGTCCTCGGTATGGATGCCGGTATATGGCTGGGAATCGAGGCTGACTATCGACTCCATCAAGAGCGTGAGGTCGAAAAGCGCAGGAACACAGAATGGCTGGCTTGGTCAAAGAACTTTCCGATTGCAGAACTCGTCAGAAGGGGCGCTATCAAAGAACTTACGTCGGCCACCGAAAATGTGAACGCGTTGCTTGGCTTCTTCGGCGTGGCTTCCGTGGCATCATGGGAGCGGAAATATGCGAGGGCTCAAGTAGCCTATCGCCATTCGCCCAGCTTCAAGAGCAGTGTGTTCGCCCTGGCAACATGGCTCCGACTTGGAGAGTTGGAGGCGGAACAGATCGAATGCGCGATTTACAATGAGGCAACGTTCAAGCAAGCTCTCCACCGCATCCGAGAATTGACTGCGGCTCAATACGTAGAGGTCTTGTCGGAGGCAGAAGAACTCTGTGCCAAGTCGGGAGTCGCCTTGGCAATAGTCAAACCGCTCCCAAAGACTGCACTCAGCGGAGCGGCTCGCTGGTTAACGTCGCATAAGGCAGTCATTCAGCTTAGCGTCCGGCATTTGAGAGATGATCAACTGTGGTTTAGCTTCTTCCACGAAGCCGCTCATATCCTCCTTCATGGCAAGAAGCTTGTTTTCATACGTGAGGGCAACGGCAAGACACCCGACGCGGACGAGGAGGCGGAATCCAATCAGTGGGCGTCCGATTTCTTAGTGCCGAGGGGTGACTGGGATCGATTCGCAACTTCTTCAGAATTCTCGCCACATGCAGTGCGTCGGTTCGCCCAGGAGCAGGGGATAGCGCCTGGCATAGTCGTGGGGAGACTACAGCATGAGGGTAAAATCAACTGGAACCAACTCAATGACCTGAAACTGCATCTTAAGTGGAAGTCCGATGTGTCTGGCTGACCACCCTCACACTGTTTGCAGTTTTTCCAGCCCCTTGGGTGTGTCCTAGACCCAGGTGTCAAGCCTCCATTGCTGCCTAGCTCAAATTGACACCCCTTGGCTGCGCCTATACCATACCCCTCCGCCCGCGACCTACCTGAACACTCCCATCGGAAGGCTACCCAGAATGAGCAAACTACTGGACAAGCTTGACAAGGCGGCCCAGCCTGCGCCGAGGCGCATGGGCTTCGTTGCCGCCGACGCATCAGCGCCCGTGCCCCCTCTGGCGCTTATAGTCCGCTTCGATTCGTCTACCGCCCTCTCGATACCCGACGCCGCCCAGCACGCCGACTCCGTGATCCTGACCGTGCCCCAGGCCAACCAGGCGCCCCTCCCGGCCAACCTTCCCGAGTCAACGCCCTGGGGAATCCAGGCCTCTTCCCTCAACGCCGAGGACTTGTCTCCCCTGACCGAGCAGGGCTGCGATTTCTTCGTCCTGAACGCCCAGGCGTCCCCTGCTTCCTTGCTAAACGACGAGAACACTGCCAAGGTGCTTTCGGTGCTCCCGTCAATTGAGGAGGAGTACCTTCGCATCCTCGAAGACGTGCCCATCGACTGCGTACTCATCGAGCACGGGACCCGGGAGGACCTCAAGATCAACGACCTAATGACCCTGAGGTCCATCCTGACCGCCGTTACCAAGCCGAGCATCGTCAATATCAGGCCCGAGATGAGCGAGGGCGACCTGCGGGCGCTCCGGCACGTGGGCGTCATCGGTGTCGTGGTCGACGTTGCCTCCGAAGAGGATGCGGCCCAACTGCCTCGCCTGCGGAAGGAGATCGACGCCCTGCCCCCGAGGGAGGAAGACGAACGGCGGCAGGTGGAAAGCCTCGGGTCTCACGTGGGCCACCCTGCGGCCCACTCCCTGCACGACGACGAGCTCGACGACTGACCTTCACCTCATGGCCCGGAGCTGGGGCCTCAGCGCTGCCATAAGCAGCGAGACCAGTATCAGCGCTCCCCCGCCGATGGTGAGGGCGTTCGGCGGACCTATGACGTCGGCGGCAGCGGTCATGGGGAAGACCCCCAGGGGCATGATGCCGAAGCTGGTCATGTATATGCTGGTGACCCGGCCCCGCATCTCGGGGGACGAGGTTGTGAGCAGCAGCGTATGATTCAAGGCGTTGTAGCCTATGCTTCCTATCCCCACGAGGAAGAGGGCCGCCAGGGACAGGTACATGTGACCCGACCGGGAGAACAGCACCAGGGCCAGCCCGAACACCACCAATAACGACACCATCAACATGCCCCGGCTCCGGAAATTGGAGAGGGAAGCCAGGGCCAGGGTCCCGGTCACGGCGCCTATGCCCACCGCTCCCATCAGGAAGCCCAGCCCGTCCGAACCGACTCCCAATACGCTCTTGGCAAAGACCGGCAGGAGGGCCTGGTAGGGATGGGCGAAGAGCAGAGGGACTAGGGCCAGGAGGAGAAGGCTGGATATCCTGGGATCGTTCCTGGCGTAGCGCAGGCCGGCCTTCAGGTCCTGGAGGATAGAGGCGCTGCGGGTCGGGGTGGAGGGATTGGTGGGTGGAATCATGAGCATGGTGAATGCGGCGAAGGCGTAGCAGCCGACGATGAGGAAGTAGACGCCGCTCAAGCCCATGACCGCCACCAGGACCCCCGCGACCCCCGGTGCGATTATCCTGTTCAGGTTCATCCCGGCCGAGTTCAGGGCCACGGCATTGGACAGCTTATCCCTGCTGACCAGCTCGGGGATCAGGCTCTGGCGTCCCGGCATGTTGAAGGCGAAGACGGTCCCCGACAGCGCCCCCACCACAATCATGTGCCACATCTGCACCAGGTCGGTAACGATCAGCACGGCCACCAGCAGAGCGATTATCCCGTTGGCTGTCTGGGTGACGACCAGAAGGTTCCGCTTGGGGAACCTGTCGCTGACGACGCCGCCGAAAAGCGAGAGCAGAAGAAGAGGGGCCCCACTGCTGGAGGTCACGATGCCGAGGTCCAGCGCGGAGCCTTCCAGCTCGTCGACTACCAGCCAACCCCTGGCCAGCATCTGCATCTGCATGCCGGCGAAGGAGCCCAGCATGCCCAGCCAGAGCCAGCGGTAGCTGGATTCCCTCAGGGAGTCAAAGGTGTGGACCCGGGAGAGCAGGCTCCGGCTGCCTCCGTGACCTGGGCCGCCGGACGCGGCAAGGGCCTCCTGGGAGGTGAGGCCGGTCTGCTTGCTCAAATAGAGTCGTCTTCTTCAGTGCGGATGGAGCGGCCCGGGCCTACTCCATGCGGGAGCCGCCCCAGTTCGAGATCGCCCGCGCGTAGGGGTCGGCGATGACGTTTATGACCGCGGCCTTGCCACTGGCGTAGGCCCTCTCCAGTGCGGGCTTGATCTCGTCGGGGTCTTCCACCTGCTCACCGTAGGCTCCCAGGGCTTCGGCCATCTCATGGAAGGCAGTAAAGCCCAGCTCCCGACCCGGCTTCCGGGTGTCGAGGGAGCGGGCGGTCCAGCCGGCGTTGTTGCTGACCACGGTGACGACTGGGAGGTTGTGCCGGACCGCGGTATCGACCTCCATGGCATTCATGCCCATGGAACCATCGCCGTGGAGGACCAGCACCTGCTTGTCGGGCTTGGCCAACTGCGCCCCGATCCCGTAGGGCAGCCCCACGCCCATGGTCCCCGTGACACCAGCGTTGAGCCTGTGGCCGGGCACGTAGGTGGGTATGGACTGCCTGCCGTAGTGGAGGATCTCGTTCCCGTCGACGCAGAGGATGGCGTCCCTGTCCAGGAATTCTCTGATCTCCCTGCATATCCTCAGGGGGTGGATAGGACGCTGGTCGGAGTTGAGAAGGTCGGCGGTCTTGGAGACGCGCTGATCGTTAACTTCGCTGAGGCGGAGGACCCACTGCGACTCCAGGGCGCCGGCGAAACTTGCCTCCTGGGCCTCGGCCTCCGCGACCATCTGGGCCATGGCCAGCTTGGCGTCGGCGACGATGCCGATGTCCACACTCCTGTTGTGGCCTATCTCGCTGGCTTCGATGTCGATCTGGATGATCTTGGCGTCGGGGGAGATGCGCTGGCCGTAGTTCATCATCCAGTTGAGCCGGGTCCCGACGACCAGCGCCACGTCCGCCTCTCTCATCGCCGTGCTCCGGGCGCCGGGGAAGGAGACGACGTGGTCTTCTGGCACGACGCCCCGAGACATGGGCGCGGTGTAGAAGGGGATGTTGGTGATGTCAACGAACCGTTCAAGCTCGGGGCTGCCGCCGGAGAAGAAGACCCCTCCGCCGGCCATGATCATGGGTCGTTCGGCCTTGGCCAGGAGGTCTACGGCCTCGGCGACGGCGTCCGGGTCGGCGGCGGGCTTGCTCCTCTTTTCGTAGCGGCTCGGGGGTACGGCGTCGGACTCCTCGATCTCCTCGTAGAGAACGTCGGCGCCGCAGTCCACGTACACGGGGCCCGGCCGGCCCGACATGGCCTGCCGAAAGGCCGTGCTGATGATCTCCGGGTACCGAGCGGCCATGGTGGGCCGATGCAAGTACTTGCAGAGGGGCTGCATGATGCCGACCTGGTCAACCTCCTGAAAGGCCTCCCGACCGATGTCGTGCACAGGGCCCGCGCCGCCCAGCACCACCATGGGCGAGTTGTCGATGGAAGCGGTGTAGACCCCGGTCAGCAGGTTCAGGGTTCCCGGCCCGGAGGCGGCGGTGCAGACCCCCGGCTTGCCGGAGACGCGGGCGTAGGCATGGGCGGCAAAGGCCGCTCCCTGCTCGTGCCTGAAGTCCACGGTCTTGATGCCCAGGTCCTCGCTGGACATGACGATGTCGAAGTTAGGCCCTCCCATCAGGTAGAAGAGGGTGTCGACGCCCTCCTCTTTCAGCGTTCTGGCTATGAGATAGCTTCCGGTGACAGTACCCATGTGTGACCCCCGCGAGTTGTCGAATCGGCAACCCTCACCCTATACCCGTCGTCGTTCGGTAGTCAAGGTTGGGGAAGGGAACCTTCACCCCCTTGGTCCCCCTCTCCCTTAGGGCCATCAAGGGAGAGGGGGAAAGAAGAATAGGGGCGCGGACGGCGCGGGGCGCCGTCCGTGCCCCTAATTCAGTACCCGGGGAAGGGGGATGGATGCACGCCAGAGGCGCGTCTATGACCGGCTCGGGGGGCGGGATGTTGGAGATAGGGGTGGGAGATGAGCCTAGCCGGTCTTGAGGTTGGTGAGAAATTCGGCGTTGGAGGAGGTCTTGGCCATGCGCTGGAGGACTTTTTCGGTGGCGTCGGCGGAGGAGTTGGGGTCGTTGGAGATCATGGATACCATCCGCCGGAGGAGCCAGACCTGCTTGAGGGTCTGCTCGTCGAGCAGCTTCTCTTCACGCCGAGTGCCGGACTTCTGTATGTCGATGGCGGGGAAGATGCGGCGCTCGGAGAGCTTGCGGTCGAGATGGACTTCCATGTTGCCGGTGCCCTTGAACTCTTCGTAGATGACTTCGTCCATACGGGAGCCGGTGTCGACCAGGCAAGTGCCTATGATGGTTAGGGAGCCACCCTCTTCGCAGTTGCGGGCGGCGCCGAAGAACTGCTTCGGCGGATAGAGGGCTACCGGGTCTATGCCGCCGGAGAGGGTGCGCCCGCTGGTGGGTATGGCGAGGTTGTAGGCCCGGGTGAGCCGGGTGATGGAGTCCAGAAGTATGACCACGTCCTCCCCGACCTCTACCAGGCGCTTGGCCCGAGCCAAGGCTACCTCGGCGACCTTGGTGTGGTCCTC
>JAAXHX010000199.1 GCA_012270635.1 Dehalococcoidia bacterium
AGCATGGATGCGCTGAGGGGAAAAGGACAAGCCAGGGCGCGCCCAGCGCCGTCTATACTTGCATGCCTTCATAAGCAGGCCAATGAAACTTTGAAAATACATCCCATCCATATTTCATCCGGCGACCCGGTGAGAAATACGGGCTAAGCAAAGGCTGATGCGGAGGGAGCAGGCGCCGCACCGCCCAGCTGTTGCCCGCGGCGCCTCCGAATCCCTTCAGCACCGTCCAACACCTTCCTGCCGTGCAATACGCTTTCTCCGCGTCTGTAACGGGAATTTGCTTGTGCAGGCCTCCTATTCCCGGGCCGGCACATAGGCGCCGTCGCCGCTGCGTTCTCCCGGAGCCCCGCCGTCGTTGACCACTCCGTAGGCCAGAAACGGATTCTCCCCCGACACCTTCAGGATCCGGATATACCCCTGCCGGGTCTCCGGAGCATAGTTGCCCATGATCCCGTTGACCTGATGCCAGCCCCGGGCCGGGATCGCCTTCGTCACCACCGTCTCGACCAGCCTCCCCGTCTCCCCGTCGTAGATCTCCAGGTGAAAGACGCTCTCGCTCCCGTCCACCTCTCCCGTGTTGACCAAAGCCAGGTTGCTGCGATTCTCCTGGTTCTGCTGCAGCCCATCCACCCAGGCCTCCTCGGCGAACCCCTCCCCATAGGGCACCGCGTTGTAGAAGACGCTGTATTGTCCCCCGCCTCCTTGTGAGCCCGTCCTGGCCCCAACCACCACCCCGCTCAAGTCTCCGCTTTCCGCCTCCACGAACAGGGGTCCCGCGTAGAAGCCCCGCCTCGACCCCAATCCCGCTACTCCCTCACGACGCAATGCCTGCACCACCTCGGGAACGATCTGCTGCTCGCCGGCTTGCAGGGTCATGCCGAAGCTCGCCGTCTTGTCGTCGGTCCTGACTTGGTCGGCCACAAAGCGGAAGTCGAGCCTCCTCGGCTCCTCGGAGAAGTTCGTCACCGTCAGTTCGCTGGTGAAGTCCCTGGTCTCTACGATCACCGGCAACGTCTGCCCCCTCTTCCCCTCCAGCGACGCTGCCGTCAGAGGAAAGACGAACGACGCGTCCGAGTTCACCTGGTCGTTGATCACCCCGTAGGCGTAGAAGGGCGCCTCTCCCTCCACCCGCTCCACCTTGACGTAGCCGTGGGCCACCGTGCCCAGCACCGGAGAAAACTGGTGAAAGCCTCCCGGCTCAAGTTCCACGTCCTCCAGCACCCGGGCCGTCGCATCGGCCGCCTCTCCCGAATAGACCGTCGTCCTCAGCGTGATGGGGCCCTGCTCGGGAGCCCCCATGTTCTGCAGGGCCAGGTTGGAGCGGTCCCGGCTGTTCTGCCTGAGCCCGCACAGGTAGACCGGCTCACTGAAGCCCTCTTCCTCCGCCACCCCCAGGTAGGCCAGTCCCGCCCGTCCATCAACCACCCTGGTCGTGGTCCGCACCACCGCCTCCACCTCGGAGCCCAGCTCCACCCCCACCCGCAGCGTCCCGATCCGGTTCCCCCTCTCCGGAATCGGCACCCCCAGACTCCTCAGATAGGTGAGAGCATTGGTCTCGATCCTCTGGCTGCCTGCCTCCAGCACCTCCTGTGCCCTCCCGCTTCCCCCGCCCCGATGGGCCGTGTAGCGGTAGTCGAGCCTCGCCTCCTCCTCCCCACGGTTGGTCAGGGTCAGCTCCGAGGT
>JAAXHX010000200.1 GCA_012270635.1 Dehalococcoidia bacterium
CCCCATTCGGGAATCCCCGGCTAGCTTGCTAGGCAGCATGCCGAGGCTTTTCGCAGCCTTGCCACGCCCTTCATCGGCTCCTGGCACCAAGGCATCCTCCGTGCGCCCTTAGTAGCTTGACCTACATTAAGACCCGGACAGAACGTTCTTCTCTATTCGGTTGTTAAGGTGCTCCTTAGACGAACAAGCGGCCCGATGTCACTCAAGCCGCTCCCGAGTACGCATCAAGTTGCTATTGATTGTCAGTGCGTCAAATGGCTGTCTGGCCGGCTATTCCCGGCTGTACCTGTTCGTCCGAGGTGTAAAGGGAAGTATATGACGCCGAAAAAGTCGTGTCAAGGCGCAGTAAGGTTTCTGTGAAAATCCAACCGTCGTGGCTTGTCGAGAGGGGGCGGCTTGTCCTCATCCGTCATTCCGGCCCCCGAGCCGGAATCCTGGGGTGGGGGGGGGCTGACCACTAAAGCCTCGCAGCCTCACCGAGGACGTTGGGCCGAAGGTCGGGCCGCCGGGAATTAAGGCTTGAAACCTGTTCAAATTCCTATTGTAAACGGGGGATGGTGGGTCTATTGTTGCACGCGTTTGAGAAATCGGCGAAGGCAGGCGCCAAGAACGAGGGTTGCACATACGGCGTAGGCATTGGAGATGCGGGTTTGACGGCATTCGGACTGGGAAGGGCATCGGCCTCACCCTGGCCCGCTCCTACCGGAGGAGAGGGTAGGGAGAGGGAATAGCGCACCGGAGAAAGGCTGACCGGGATGCCGCTGGGAGAGTTGGCCGCTCTGCTGTCCGCCTTCATCTTTTCGATGACGGCGGTGGTCGACAAACTGATGACCCGACGATTCAAGCCCCTGCCCCTGTCGTCGCTTTCGGCTGCGGGCGGGGCCGTTTTCGCCCTCATCCTGATGTTCCTCACGGGAGATGCCTCCAAGCTCCCCGACACCCCGGTAGCCTACTTGGCGTTGGCCGTTGCCGGGTCCGTATTGGGCCTGTGCGTCGGGATGCCCCTCTACTTCAGGTTCCTGGCGTCCGTCGACGTGAGCAAGGTCACCCCCCTGACCAGCGGGTTCCAGACCCTGCTGGCGGTGCTGATAGGCCTCACCCTGCTGGGAGAAGACTCCTCGCCGATGAAGCTGATCGGCATAGCGGCTATCGTGATAGGGATTTACTCCCTTACGTTCTCCCAGAGGCGGCAGGTGGAGGCGTCTCAGGCCCGATGGCTGGGCCCGAAGGGGATGCTGTTCATGGTCTTCATAGTCTCGACGTGGGTGGTGGGGACCGCTTTGCAGAAGCTGGCCGTGGACGAAGTGGGCTCGGTGATAGCGAATGCGGTGAGACTGGCTCCGGTGGTGCTCCTTCTCTCCATGATGGCGACCTACGACATGGACTTCCTCCTGGGCAGCGATACCCGGGTCCCGAGCAGATCCCCTAAGAGCCTGGCAGCGCGCCGGCGCAGGCGGGCGAGGCAACGGCCCGGGCCCATGAGCCACCTGTTCCGCATGCCCCGGCTGCTCCACGTGCCCTATTGGGCCCGGCGTCGGGCCCCACGCCAACCGGCGATGCGTCATATCCCGGCCCTGATCAGGCCGCCGGTCTACTGGGAGCAGCTGGACAGGCTGGAGGAAAGCCTGAGGGAGATAGGCGGATCCCTGGAGCAGGTGGAAAGGGGTCGGGCGAGGGGAGGCCTGAGGTACCGGATAGACCTGCCCGGCGCCTACGCCCCGGAGGCGACCCTGACCGCTATGCCCGAGGTGGCGGCGGCCCGCTGGACAGGACATTGGGCGGGCATGCAGCGTGTCGAGATCGCCCTGCACCCCCCGGACGAGCGGCTGCGGGTCGGGTTGGGGCCGCCCTTCGGCGGTGGAGGGCCGCTGATCGGGGCCGCGAGGGTCAGGGTGATGAAGGTCGGGGGGAGGAGCTACTGGCCCATCCTGGCCCCTGTCATCAACGGCGCCCTCTCCATGGGGATCGCAAGCCTTCTGATGCTGGTGGCCCTGGACCGCGTCGGGCTTGCGGTGACGTCGACGTTGATGAGCACCCAACTTCTGTGGATCATTCTGCTTTCATCGCTGCTGTTGAGGGAGAGGCTGGGCTTGAAGACGCTGATGGGGATAGCGGCGACGGCGGCGGGCGTTGTACTGGTGGTCCTGTGAGGCCACTGAAAGGGCTGGACCTTGGGCATCGGTGAGCTGATGGCCCTGCTGGCCGCGGGAACCGTTGCCTGCAGCAGCGTCCTTAACAAGTACCTCACCCGACGCATGGCGACGGTGTCGCTGAACGCAACCCGCACCACGGGCGCCGCGACCTTCCTGCTGGTCCTCTACTTCGCCGTCGGCGCTGCGGACGACCTCCCGTCCGTCGACTATCGAGGGTTGGCCCTTATAGTGGCGGGAGGGCTGATAACCACCCTGCTCGGGGACACGATATTCCTCAGGTACCTGCGTACGGTGGACGTGGCGAAGGCCAGCACCATGGCCCAGGCCTTGAACACGCTGCTCATGGTCGGGGCGGGGGCCTTGCTGCTGGACGAGAACGTGACCAGGTTTACCCTGTTGGGAACGGCCTTAGTCGTCACCGGGATATACATGCTGGGCCAGACGGGAGCGTCCGCGACGGAACCGGGGAAGGGCCTTCTGAATCCCCGGAAGTTTTTGACTCTCTTATTCATCGTTTTGCTGTGGGTGACCGGCGTGGGCCTGATGCGGGAGGGGCTCCGGGAGGTCGACCCGTTCACGGGGAATGCGGCGAGGATGGTGGTCATAGCGGCTTTCCTGATTACGGCGCTGGGGATGCAGCAGGGGCAGAAGCTGACCGCGGAGGTCTCGGGGCACGGGCGGGAGCGGCGCATCGCCCAGCCCAACGTGGCCTATCACCCCTCCCCCGAGACTCATCACCCGCGCCCCGCAGGGGCCGGCGCACCGGTGCGCGCCCTGCACCCCCGGGGCCCGCGCCTGAACCGGGCCAACGTGGGGTTGGGGATACTGTCGGGGAGCCTGAGCCTGGGCCTCGGGACTACTTTCATGTTCGTCGCTCTGAAGGAGGCCGGTGCAGCGGTGACCATGGTGATCTTCAACGCCCAGCTGCTGATACTGGCGCCCCTTTCGATGATCGTGCTCCGGGAGCGGCTGAGCGTGAGGGCCGGGATCGGAATCCTGGTGACCATGGGTGGTATCATAATCGTGATGATCTGAGGCCCGACGCGGCCTTCCAACCCGCCCAACCCCATCCTGCGGGGCGGTGGGTATAAATCCGGTGATTTCACAATGAAGACGGGCGTTTGCCTTGTAAGGCTCCGGCTGCCGGAGAACGGCTCCCTCAAGGAGAAGAGACGGATAGTCAAGTCCCTGATGGCGCGGACACAAAACAAGTTCAACGTCGCCATCGCGGAGGTGGACGACCAGGAGCTGTGGCAGGCGGCTACTATCGGGTTCAGCTGCGTGGGCAACGATGCCACATTCGTCAACGACGTCCTGTACCGGGTCCTGAGCTTCATAGAGGGGACGAGGCACGATGCCGAGGTGCTGGACTATCAGACGGAGCTCCTGGAGGTTTTCTAGCCCGCCGGGCCCGGTGATTGCAGTTGGATTCCTTAGACGTACTATCCACCATCAAAAGGCACCCCGACTACAAGGGACAGATAGTCCACGTAGAGTCGATCCCGCGAAAGCAGGCCTCTTTCGTCGGGGCGCGGCCGAAGTTCAAACCCGCGCTGGAGCGGGCCCTTTCGGCCTTGGGGTTGGGCCAGTTCTTCGCCCACCAGGCCCGGGCCCTGGACGCCCTCGCCGAAGGGTCCAACGTCATGGTCGCTACGCCCGCGGCCAGCGGCAAGAGCTTGGTCTACAACTCGGCCGTCATGAATCGCATCCTAGAAGAGCGGGCCACGGCGGCACTGTACCTGTTCCCGACCAAGGCCCTGGCCCAGGACCAGTGGCGGGCCCTGAAAGAGCTGCTGGACGCAGACCGGGGCCTGGCGAAGATATCCGTAAGCACCTTCGACGGCGACACGCCGACTGAGGAGCGGGGCCGGATCAGGAGGTCGGCGCAGATAGTCCTCACCAACCCGGACATGCTCCACTTCGGCATCCTGCCCAATCACAAGAACTGGAGCCGGGCGCTCAGCCGGCTGAAGTACGTGGTCATCGACGAGGCCCACGTATACCGGGGGGTGTTCGGGTCCCACGTAGCCAACATCCTGCGCCGTCTGCAGAGGGTGTGCCGGCTGCACGGATCGGCGCCCCAGTTCATCCTCTGCTCGGCGACCATAGCCAACCCGAATGAGCACGCCGAGGCCCTGGTCGGCAAACCCTTCGAGGTCGTGTCGGAGGACGGGTCTCCGAGCGGTCACAAGACCTTCGCCTTCTGGAACCCCCCGATAATCGACGAGGCCCGCAGCGTGCGCCGCAGCACGACCACAGAGGCGACCTTCCTCTTCACACACCTCGTGGCCCGAGGGACCAGGACCCTGGCCTTCGCCCGCACCCGTCGCGTCGCTGAACTCATCTATATGTACTCCAAGGAGAGCCTCGACCGGACTCTTCCGGAGCTGGGGCAACGAATAAGCCCATACAGGGCAGGCTATCTGGCCGAGGATCGGCGCAGGATAGAGAAAGGCCTGATAGACGGAGAGCTTCTCGGGGTCTGCGCCACCAACGCCCTGGAGCTTGGCGTCGACATTGGGGACTTGGACGCGACGGTATTGACGGGATATCCGGGGACCATAGCCAGCGCGTGGCAGCAGGCGGGCCGGAGCGGGCGCCGGGGAGACGGATCGTTGGCTGTCATGATCGGGCAGGCCAACCCGCTGGACCAGTATTTCATGCGCAACCCGTCGGACTTCTTCGGCAAGGCCCACGAACACGCCCTGGTGTCGCCGACAAACCCCTACATCCTGGACCCCCACCTGCTGTGCGCAGCCTACGAATGGCCCCTGTCAAAGTCGGACGTCGAGCTTTTCGGAGACGGCGTGGAGCGCAACATGGGCCGCCTGGAAGCCGAGGGATCGCTGAAGCAGTTCAAGGGGCGGTGGCACCTTTCGACGGAGATAGACTATCCGGCGGAGGAAGTGAACATCCGGTCCGCGTCCAGGAGCAACTACCAGGTGGTGCTGGAGGGGGCGGGCCGGGTCATCGAGACGGTGGACGAAAGCACGGCGTTTTCCCAGGTGCATCCGGGGGCCGTGTACCTTCACCAGGGAGAGCCCTTCCTTGTGACCCGGCTGGACATGGAGAATGGGCTCGCCTTCGCCCGCCCCACCGATGTTCAGTACTACACCCAGACCAACCACGTCACGGACATCCGCATAGTCCAGGTTGAAGAGGAGAAGCGGGCGGCGGGCGTGGGTGTGTACCGGGGCTGGGTGGAGGTGTCCAACACGATATGGGGATTCAAGAAGAAGAAGAGAATAACCGAGGAGTTCCTCGGCGAAGAGGTCCTCGACCTTCCTTCCCAGGTCTATCACACCCAGGCCCTCTGGTTCGACATCCCGGACGCGGCCCAGGACTGGATACTCAAGGACCACGTGGACTTTTCCGGGGGACTCCATGCGGCGGAGCACGCGGCAATAGGCCTCCTGCCCATGTTCGCCATGTGCGACCGGGCCGACATCGGCGGCCTGTCGACGCCCATGCACATGGACACGGGCCAACCCCAGATCTTCATCTACGACGGCCACCCGGGCGGGGTGGGAATCACCGAGAAGGGGTTCGAGCTGATAAGGGAGCTGTGGCGAACGACCCTCGATACCCTGGAAAGCTGCCCCTGCCAGGACGGGTGCCCCAGCTGCATCCAGTCGCCGAAGTGCGGCAACAACAACGAGCCGCTTGACAAGACGGCGGCGCGGTACATCCTGGAGGCGCTGCTGGCGGAATGAGACATGAGGGTTAGGGTGCTGGGAGCGCACCAGCTCGAGACCCGGAACACAAGGCTCACGTCCTTCGTTATCGACGGCGTGCTGGCCGTCGATGCCGGGAGCCTTACCTCGGGCTTGACTCTCGAAGAACAGGACTCGGTGGAGGCTGTACTGATAACTCACCACCACTTCGATCACTGTCGGGACCTGCTGACCTTCGGCCTGAACACCTGGGGCCGGACGACTAACGTGCACGCCTGCCACGAAGTGCTACAAAGCCTATCTGCCAACTTAGTGAACGGGGCCCTCTACCCCGACCACACCCGCTCCCCCGCCGACTGCCCCTCCCTCCGGTTCAACGCCCTGGAGCCGCAGCGCGAGAACGGAGTCGGGGACTACTCGGTCATGCCCATACGGGTGCCCCACGGCCCCCCGACCTACGGGTTCCAGGTAACCGGCCCCGGCGGTTCCCGGTTCTTCTACAGCGGGGACACGGGGCCCGGCTTCTCGGAGGGGTGGGGGCTGCTCTCGCTGGGCGTCTGCTTCGTGGAGACTTCGTACCCGGACCGGATGGCGCCCGAGGCCCAGGCGCGGGGACACCTGACCCCCGGCCTCCTGGCATCCGAGATGAGGAAGATCGAAGCCGAGTACGGGAATCTGCCGGAGGTGTGGGCGGTGCACCTGAACCCCCGCTATGAAGAGGAGACCAGGAAAGACTTGTTGGCCGCGTCTCGGGGGTTGGGGGTGGAGATCGGGGCGGCTTACGAGGGGCTGGAGCTGGAGGTCTAGATGGGTAATAGACGCTGCGCCTTCGTGTACCGGGACGAGATGTCGAGGCACGTGCTCCGGGAGGACCATGTCTTCAAGCCCGTGCGCCTCCGCTACACCTACGAGCTCCTGGAGGAATACGGCGCTTTCGAGGTGGAGAACGGTGCGCTCGTCGACCCCCGGCACGCCACCGATGAGGAGGTGCAGACCTTCCACACCCCCGACTACGCGGCCGCGGTCCAGTCCTTCAGCGAAGGGCGGACGCTGGTGGACCCCGGACGCTACAATTTCAGCCAGCACGGTGACAACCCAACCTACGCAGGAATGTACGAGGGGGCGACACTGGTGGTCGGCGGGTCCCTGACGGCGGCGGACATGCTCCTCGACGGAAAGGTCGACGCGGCCTTCAACCCCAGCGGGGGACTCCATCACGCCGCCGCGGGCTTCACCTCCGGGTTCTGCGTGTTCAATGATGCGGTTATCGCCATCAAGCGCATGGTGGATAGGGGGATGAAGGTGGCCTACGTGGACATCGACGTCCATCACGGGGACGGCGTCCAGAACGCGTTCTATGACACCGACGCCGTGCTGACTATCTCCGTTCACGAGTCGGGGAGGTTCATCTTTCCCGGCACCGGGCACCCCAACGAAACGGGCGCGGGGTCGGGGGCCGGGTACGCCGTGAACCTGCCCCTGGCCCCCTACACCGACGACGAGATATACCTGGATGCCTTCGGACAGATTGTCCCACCCCTGGTCCGCGCCTTCGAGCCCGACGTGATCGTGACCCAGCTGGGCGTCGACACCTACCACTCCGACCCCCTGGGCCACCTGTTCATCACCACGCAGGCATTCACCAGGGCGGTGGAGACGCTTTCGGGGCTGGCGGAGAAGTGGCTGGCCCTTGGGGGAGGGGGATATGATGTGGAGGCCGTGGCCCGCTGCTGGGCACTCGCATACGGGGTCATGCTGGAGCGTGAATGGCCCGACAAAACACCCGAGTCCTACCGGGAGAGGTCGGGGGTGGAAACGTTGAGGGATGGGTCGGGGCCCAGGCTGGAGGAGGGAGACAGGGAAAAGATAAGGGAATTCGCCCGGCGAAGCGTGGAAGAGGTGAAGAAGGAAGTGTTCAAATATTACCATGTATAGCAGGGGCAGGGCAGCTGAAAGTCCGCGTGAGCGGTGTGAGTGGGAGTCAAGCGTGGAAGGGAAAAGGCCGAGCAAGGCGGGGTGTGGGGCCGCTCGTGCTGATTCCCTAGTTTATCCTGAGCCTGTCGAAGGAAAGTATGAGCGGAGGAGGCAGTCCCTGCTCCCTCAACAGGTTGCAAGTGCGCCTCCCGCGTGAGGGCGCCCTTCAAAAGGAAATGGAAAAGCCATGGGAGAAGTGAAGTTCGGCCCCCTGTACAGCCGCATCCATGAGCTGGTGGGCGTGAAGGAGTTCGCCGACGCCACGGTGCAGATGGGCTTCGATTCAATCTGGGTCCCCGACACTATGGTCACCGCCGAGCACGCCCTGGACTGTTTCCCCGTCCTCGGGGCCTTCGTCGAGCATACCAAAAAATTGATCCTGGGCACGTGCGTGGTGGTTGTGCCTCTCAGGCACCCCGCCATACTGGCCAAGGAAGTGGCAACTCTGGACTACCTGTCCGGAGGCAGAATAGTCCTTGGCGTCGGCGCGGGCCCGACCAGGACCCGGGCTTTCGAGGCGGCGGGCGTCGATACACGGGAGCGAGGCGCCCGCACCGACGAGGCCCTGGAGATAATGAAGGGCCTCTGGACCGATGAACCGTTCACCCATCGAGGCTTTTTCTACGAGTTCGAGGACATGTTCATGGAGCCGAAGCCCGTGCAGAGACCTGGGCCTCCAATCTGGGTGGGAGGTCACTCGGAAGGGGCCTTGCGGCGCGCGGGACGCTTTGGGGACGGGTTTATGCCTGCGGCCGTCACGCCCGCCGTCTACCAGCGAGCGATGATGAAGATAGAGCGCTACTGCGAGGAGTTCGGCCGGGACCCAGGCTTGGTGACCCGGGCCATGCACCTATACTTCAGGGTTGCGAACAGCGAGGCAGAGGCCTCGGCCCGGGCCACGGAGGACATGACCAACCGCACCGGCCGCCCCATGGAAGTATTGCCGTACAGGAGCGCCATCGGCACGGTGGACGACTGCATCAGGGCCGTGGAGCGGTTCATATCGTGCGGCGTCGAGCACGTTGTCGTGAACCCGGTGTGCAAGAGGCCGGAGTTCATGGGCCAAATGGAGATATTCGCCACACAGATAATGCCCCGATTCCGGTAGCCCGGGCGTATCCAGAGCTAAGCAGGAGGCGGCAATGGCCAACCCTAAGTTCGGCGTCATCTACAGCAGGCTGCACCCCGTATTCCCCATCCCCGAGTTCGCCCGCACCATAGAGGACTCGGGCTACGACTCCCTGTGGGTCACCGAGGGCCTGGTCAACGAGATGCCCGCCCTCGACATCATGCTGGCCTTAGGCGCGTTTGTGCAGCACACCAGGCGACTTACGGTCGGGACGTGCGTAGTGCTAGTCCCGCTGAGGAATCCGGCCATCCTGGCCAAGGAGACGGCCAGCCTGGACTTTCTCTCCGGGGGACGGGTGGTGCTGGGGGTGGGCGTCGGTGGCTCTTCCAACTCCAGGATGGACGCGTTCAAAGTATGCGGCGTGGACCCCCGGGAGCGCGGGGCCCGGACCGACGAGACCTTGGAGATCATGACCAAACTGTGGTCGGGCGGGCCCGTGAGCCACAAGGGCCGCTTCCATTCCTTCGATGGGATCGAGATGGGCCCCATCCCCGTCCAGAAGCCGCATCCGCCGCTGTGGGCGGGGGGAGAGGCGGAGGGTGTGCTGCGTCGGGCGGCGAGATGGTGCCAGGGCTTCGTGCCCAGCAACCCCGGGGTGCAGGAATACTCCCGGATGTGGGAGCGCATAGAGGGTTACGCGGAGAGATACGGCACCGACCCGTCGAAAATAACCAAGGCCGTGCACCTCTACTTCTGTATGGGAGACAGTCGGGAGAACGCCCGCAACAGGGTGAGAGCGACGCTGGCCCAGAGGTACGGCTTCGAGCCCCACCTCCCCGACCCCCGGGCCATCCTCGTCGGAACCCCCGACGACTGCGCCCAGACCATAGAAGACCACATGAAGGTGGGAATGACCCATTTCGTGCTGAACGCAGCCCGGCCTCTACCTGAAGTGAAGGCTGACTACGAACGCTTCGCCGAGACGGTCCTGCCCAAGTTCAGGTGAGGCTAATAGAATCACCCTGCCCCCCCCGCTCGTACTTTCCTTCGACAGGCTCAGGATAAACTAGAGGCTCAACACGAGCGGCCCCTCCCCCCTCCGTCATTCCCCACCCCGATCGGGAATCCAGGGGTGGGGTCTCTAGCCACCCTCCACCCTGACATAGGCCCGCACTGTTAGTTATCAAAGGGCTCATCGAGGGAGAGCGAACCCCCGGGAGCCTACCTCTCCGTATCGATCCAAAGACGGGCGCCGTCAGTCTCTACCCGGATGGCCCCGACCTCCGAGGTGATCAGGATGCGGTCCGAGGGTAGATGCCGGCCCAGGGTGGCGAGGGTCTCGGGGTGGGGGTGACCGTAGGGGTTGTCGAGACCCGCAGAAATTAGCGCCAACTGGGGGTCGACCGCGGCTATGAAATCGGGAGTGGAGGAAGTACTGCTGCCGTGGTGCGGGACCGTCATCACGTTGCTTGCCAAAGGATAGCCCTGCCTTAGCAGATAGCTCTCGGCAAAGGCCTCGATGTCTCCGGTGAGCAGAAAGCTAACATCTCCATATTCCAGCCTGAGCGCCACCGAGTTGTTGTTGGCGTCGGCAGAGGTCCCGGCGAGGGGCCGGGGCGGAGGGTGAAGGATGTTCAGTTCGATGCTCTCCCCCAGCAGCACCCGTGTCCCGACCTGCACTTCCAGCGGCTCGAGGGCTTTTCTCCGTAGAAGGGCTTGCCAGGCCTGATAGTCGGCCTCATTGCCGGGACCGGTGCAGTTTACCCCGCACTGGACGATGTGCCTGGCGTCATATTTTTCCAGCAGTCCCATCAGCCCCGAGACGTGGTCGGAGTCGGGATGGGTTAGGACCACCAGATCGATCGAGCGTTGCCAGTGGGGCAGACGCTGCCCGATCTCCAGGAACAGGATATCCGCGCTGGGTCCGCCGTCCACCAGGACGGTGAGTCGGTCTGGGCCCTGGATGAGCATCGAGTTTCCTTGGCCCACGTCGAGCATTGTGACCCGCAGCCTCTCCGAAGGTTGAATCGCTGCGATGGATAGAAAGGCCACAACGAGAAGGACGACGCTCGCGAGAAGTACAGTGCGCTTTTGGTGGAACAGTTCCCGGAGCCTTGGCCTGACGGTGGCGCTCAGAGCCGGGAACTCGGGCAGCTCGGAGCGGACGAGGGCCCTGGGCCATCTCCTTCGGGCCAGCCAGGGAAACAAGAGCAAGAGGGCGTAGTAGAGCAACGTGAGATACGGGGCGGCGGCCCCGGCGTCGACGGTCAGGCCCGGCGCCCACGAGAACACCCCGATAACGCCCGTCATCCATGACAGCCACGGCCACACTCCCCAGGCCAGGACCTGCCCCGCAGTCTCCGATATTATGCCCGCCACCGCCACGGCCAGGGACGAGACAAGGGTCAAGGGCAGGACGGGCAGAATGAGGACGGTGGCAGGCAGACCCACGGGCGAGAGGTAATGGAAGTTGACGGCCACTACCGGGAGGGTTGCGAGGATGGCGGCCAGGGAGATGGAAGAGGCCTCGATGAGAAACCTCACGATTCCCCCACCGACGCCCTCGGGTTCCCAGTATCGCGCCACGAGTCTCAGACCCCCGGCCCGGAACCACGGCCCGAGAAGGAGTAAACCCCCCATCGCCAGGAAGCTTAGCTGGAAGGACACCTCTTCGAGGATGCCGGGGTCTAACGCAACCATGAGGGCCGCGGCTGCGGAGAGCGCGGTCAAGCCACTTCGTTGGCGTCCAAGGAAGACGGCCCAGAGATAGAGGCTCGCCATGATGGCCGCCCGGGCCACAGGTGGCGAGAAGCCCGTCAGTAGGGCGTAGACCCATACGAAGAGGAGGGGTATGACGATGTAGATTTGCCCTCTTCTCCCGAGGAGCGCCGCACTCCCAAGGCTCACCATCCCGACAAGGATCCCCACGTGTAGCCCCGATATCGCAATCAGGTGCGTGGTCCCGGTCTTGGCCAGGTCATCCTTCAGCCCTGAGGGGAGGCCGCCTCGTATGCCGAGCAATAGGGCCTGGGACAGGGAGGCGTTGGGCTCCGGCAGAGATCTGCCCAGAGATGCGGCCATCTCCTCCCGCACGCGATAGACCCATCCGAGGACGGGATTGCCCTCTCCGGTCCCGGTCAAATCGACTTCCGGGCGGAACATCAGGTAGTAGATGCCCTCCCGGGCGAGATGCTCCTGCCAGTCGAACTCCTCGAAAACTGGGGGTAGGGTGAGGGTGCCCTTGAGGACCAGGGAGTCGCCGTAGTGGAAGAAAGGAGGGTCTTGACCTTCGATCATTGGGATGGAGGGCTTGGCCCTGACAAGGAGCAAACCGGAGGACTCGGCCCATTCCCCGTTGGCCCGATAGCCCTCGATGGAGAACCTGAACTGGGTGAAGCCTCCCCGGGGCTCGGGGTAGTCGTCAATCGTGCCGGAAATCTCGACGGCTGTCGCCCCTGCGATGGTTTGCAGATGCTCGGGCGGGCCGGCGACGGGAGAGATTGCGCCTCGGCCCATTCCGACTAGCAGCGCGGCCAGCAGGAAGACGTAAATGACCCGGGGCCTGCTCCTGAGCAGAAGGGCCGCGGTGAGAACGGGTCCCGCAGCGATGAAGAATGGCCAGGGCAGCAGGGCCAGCTCTGACCCGGCGAATATGCCAAGGACCAGGGCCCCGCTGATATAGACCAGGGTCATGGAAGCTTCGCCCCCGACACACGGAGGTTCACCGCACCGTTATCAAGTGCTGTATCGATTCGAAGGTCTTCTCCCCGATGCCCGGCACTTCGAGGATGTCTTCGATGCGCGTGAACGGGCCGTGAATCTCCCGGCGCTCGATGATGGCCTCGGCCTTTGCGGGCCCGATGCCCGGCAGGGCTTGCAGCTCCTCGGAGGATGCGGTGTTCAGGTCGATAAGGCCGCTGGAAGTAAACTCTGCCGGGGAGTCGGTGGAGAGGGAGAGAATGTGGATGTGCTCCTGATCGGAGATGATGAGCGCGCCGTTGACGCTGGCCGGGTCGGCGTTTTCCGTGAAGCCGCCCGCAGCCTCTATGGCGTGGAGGAGCCGGTCCTGACCTTGGGGCAGGGTGTGCAGGCCGGGGTCGCGCACCTCGCCGGTAACGTATACGACGATTTCGGATGGAGCGGTGGGTGAAGGGAGGACTATTTCTAAGGAGCCGGTGTCACGGCAGGCAAGGGGCACCGAGATCAGGACAAGGGCCAGGGGGATGAGGAGAAGACCGCGGCGGACGAAAGGCAGTTGGGGACTCTCCAACGGGGAGGGTGGCAGCTAATATATTGTTGCGACCAGGGAATGTCAACGTTGCCCACTGCGGCATTCACCCCGAGTCTTGAACCTCCCCCCGGACGAACACCCCCTGCATTTGTACACTCCCGACCTGCGGGGGTAGAATGGGAGTCGGGGGGAGGGGTGGCATGCCTTTCGGCTTATGACTAGAGACGCTTCCACACCGCAGACCGACGGAATCCTCGACCTCTTCGGGAGGCCGCTGCGAGACCTGCGCATTTCGGTTACCGACAGGTGCAACTTCCGGTGCACCTTCTGCATGCCCGCGGAGATTTTTGGCGAGCGGTACCGCTTCCTCCCCAAGGACGACATCCTCACCTTCGAAGAAATCAGTCGCGTCGCCCGACTCTTCGTCGGCCTTGGCGTCCGCAAGATACGACTCACCGGCGGCGAGCCCCTCCTGCGCGATCAACTGGAAGTGCTGGTGGAGCAACTTGCCGCCATCGGTGGACTGGAAGACCTGGCTCTGACCACCAACGGGTTCCTCCTGGCCCAGAAGGCCCAGCAGCTTCGGGACGCGGGCCTGAAGCGGGTCACGGTTAGCCTGCACTCCCTGGACGATAAGGTTTTCGGTCACATGAATGGCCGG
>JAAXHX010000201.1 GCA_012270635.1 Dehalococcoidia bacterium
TCGGGGGCCGGAATGACGGGTGGGGGTGTGTATTTTCTTCGTCATTCCTGCGGAGGCAGGAATCCAGGGGTGGGGAAGGGGTTAGGAGGAGAGGTAGAGGTGGAAGATGCCGAGGACGTCGGATTGGGAGATGAGGTCGTTGAAGTAGTCGAAGAGGGCGGTGAGGGCCTCGTCCTGGTCGATGACCTCGTCGTTGTTGGCGTCGTAGTCGTTGGCGGCGCCGGGGAGTCTGACGTCGGTGACGTTGATGGTGACGACAATCTCGACGGGTTGGCACTCCTGGCACGAGGCCTGGACCGTTAGGCTGTAGCTGTTGGTCTCACCCTCGTAGTCCAGAACGGCGCCCTGGGCCACGGTGAGCTGGCCCGAGGCGGAGGCCAGGTCGAAGAGGGCGGCGTGGGCGCCGGACTTGGAGTATGTGATGGTCTGCCCGCCTTCGACTGAGGCGGTGACAGGCGCCCCGACCGCCGTGCCCGGGGCGCTGTTCTCCGCCACCGACCGCACGGCTTCTGCGCCCTCGGCGAAGGAGAGTTCCGTCTCTGAGGGTTCGGGCTCGGAGGGTCCCGGTTCGGAGGGTGTGATGGGGGCGTTGAAGTAGAGGGTGAGGATTTCGATTATCTGGGCCTTGGAGATGAGGTCGTTGAAGTAGTCGAAGAGGGCGGCGAGGACCTCGTCTCGCTCGATGACCTCGTTGTGATTGAAGTCGTATTCGCTGGCAAGGCCCGGCAGGCTGACGTCGGTGACGTTGACGGTCACGGCCACGCTGTTCGATGCGCCGTCCCCGTCGGCGGCGACCACCGTGAGGGCGTGGGAGGTGGTGACCTCGTAGTCGAAGGGCACGATGAGGGACAGCCGGCCATCGGAGGTGATGGAGAAGAGGCCGTCGTCGCCGGTGAGGCTCCAGAGGACGTCGTCGCCGTTGGGGTCGCGGGCGGTGAAGGTGTGGAGGAGGCCGGTGGAGTTCTCTGCCACGTCTATGGAGAGGGCCTCGGGCCCCGAGATGATGGGGGCGCGGTTGACCGGCGTGGATATAGACGTGGATGAGGATGGAGGTGGTGGAGGTGGAGGTGGAGATGGTGATGGAGATGGTGATGGTGGGGGAGGCGACGACGTGGAGAGGGTGGCGCCCGTACCGGGGGCCGACCAGCCGCCCGTGCCCTCGGGGTTGGTGGCCTGCACCTGGACCTGGTAGGCGGTGTCGCTCTGCAGGCCGGTGATGGTGACGGAGCGCGTAGCGCCGGAGTGGGACCAGGAACTCCAATTGCCGGAGGTCCCCTGGCGGTACTCCACGGTGTAGCCGGTGATGGACGGGCCGGTGTTGGAGGGCGCGCCCCAGGAGAAGGTAAGGCTGGAAGTGGTGCGGTTGGTCACCGTGGGTCTGCCCGGAGCCCCGGGCGGCTCGTCGACGTCGGTTACGTTCACGTTCACCGTGGCGCTGTCGGTCAAAGACCCGTCGGAGACGGTGGCGGTGAGGGCGTAGGAGGTCCGGGACTCGAAGTTGAGGCTGCCGTTGACGGTAATCCGGCCGTTGCTGCCATTGATGGTGAAGAGGGAGGACCCGCTCAGGCTCCAGGTCAGGGAGTCGTTGTTGGGGTCGGTGGCGTTCAGGTTGAAGACCAGGGCGCCCCTGGAGGAGTCCTCCGCCACCCCGACCGGCGAGCTGGGAGCATTGGTGATGCTCGGGGCCTGGTTGCCGACGGGCGCTTCGACCACCGCGCTGTCCGACACGCCCTCGGCGGTCTTGCCGGAGCCGTGGCCGTCGTCGTAGCTGGCGGTGGCCCGCAGGTAGCTGCCCACGTCGGTGGCAACCGGCGTGTAGGAGGCGTTGGTGGCCCCGGTGATGTCGGTCCAGTTGTCCGTGCCGCTGGTGGAGCGCGACCACTGCCAGGTGGCGCCGGTGACGCCGCCGTCCGGGTCGCTGAGGGTTGCGGTGACCGCCGTGCCCACCGTGGGGTCGGCGGGGGACAGGGTCACCGTGCCCGCCTGGTCCGGGACGGGGATACGCAGGGTGTACGTCGTGCCGCTGGCAAAGGGGGATGTGGCCAGCCCCCACTTGGCCGTGTACTTCAGTTCAGTGCCTTGGGACACATGGTTGGATGCATCGTCGAAGGCGAAGGCATCGTCATCAATATGCAGGCTGAGGCCGGCCAGCAGGCTCAGTACGTCAGGCCCTGTGCTGCCCGAGTCTTGTTCAAACTCGAGGTACAAGTCGCCCTGACCCGAGGAGTGGATCATCTGGGCCACCGAGTAGTCCTTGGCGTTATAGGTGAAGCCTTCGGGCGACAGGGAGCCGTAATCAGGAGGGCTGAATCCAGTGGGGTCGCTGCCGCCGGCGGTCAGTTCGGCGCACCAGACGTCGTTGATCTTGCAGCCAGACGGGAGGGCCACGATGCGCACGGTGTACGTCGAGCCGTCGGTCATGGCGT
>JAAXHX010000202.1 GCA_012270635.1 Dehalococcoidia bacterium
GCACTCATCCCTCCTCCCGGTCGTCGCGGGCTGCGCCGCAGGCATTCGAGGACGCCTCAGCCCGGTTGAGGGGATTATATACAATCCACCCGACGATGGTTGAAAACCCGACGAGGCATGGACGAGAGGGTTGGAGAGAAGAGCCAAATAGGAAAGAAGGCCCTTCCACCACGAGACTTTCGAATGCCCTGTGTTGGGGGAGCCGGGGCCGCTCGTGCTGAGCCTGTCGAAGTATGAGCGGGGGGGGAGGCAGAGGTCACTCAATGGCAGAAGGGTGTGATTGCGTTATGCAGACACCCTCCCGCCACGAGACTCTCGAATATCCTGTGTTGGGGGGCCGGGGCCGCTCGTGCTGAGCCTGTCGAAGTATGAGCGAGGGCAAAGGCTACTCGATAGCGGGAGGGTGCAATCTGGCGTAACGCAAACACCCTCTCACACGAGAGGCCCTTCGACCGCGGTCAGTGAAAGGTGCGAGCTACCAGGGGCGGCGGTTGCCCGAGGGCGGGCGGTTGGCCCGGGGCCTGGCCTCGTTCACCGTCACGTTCCGTCCGTCGATAGCGGTGCCGTTGAGCCCCTCGATGGCCGACCTTGCGGCGTTGTCATCGGCGATTTCCACGAACCCGAAGCCGCGGGAGCGGCCCGTGTCCCGGTCGGTGATGACGACGGCGTCTTCGATGGCGCCGTAGGGCTCAAAGGCCTCTCGCAGACCCTCTTCCCGGGTGTCGTAGTTCAGGTTGCCTACGTAAATCTTCATAGCGGTTCTCCTTCTCTTTCTATCCGTCGATTGCTGGAGGAACCGCTGGCGCTCAGGATGTCGGTCCGAGGGAGCAAGGGTAACTCTCGATATCGTTGGACGGCGGCATTATACACTACCAGGCAATACCCGGATGAGCCGCCTGCGGCAGCGCGTTTCACGACGTGCGACCCTGGCCCAGGAACAGACGCCGTTTACTCTTTCGGCAGAGCGGTTACAATTGACCCCCAGGCAAAGGGCCGGGGAAATTCGCCCCGCCCGAGACTTCAAGGAGGCCGCAAATGCCCAGCAGGATGTCCATAGGCAGCGCCGAGCTCGTTGGGGTACTGGACATGGTCCCTCCCTCCCGGGACCCGACCGCCTTCTTTCCCGAGACCACCCGGGAGTCGTGGGCCCCCTACTCCGACGACGTGCTGGAGGAAGGCCGGCTCCAGCTCTATTTCGGCTGCTTCTTCATCCGCACTCCGGACAGGTGCGTCCTGGTAGACACCGGCATGGGGCCCGGCCCCCACCCCGACCGCGAGAACCGCACCGGTGACCTAATCAACCAGCTCAAGGGCCAGGGCCTCCGGCCCGAGGACGTGGACATAGTCGTCCACACCCACCTCCACCCCGACCACGTTGGCTGGAATCTCAGGTTCGAAGATGGGGAGGCCATCCCCTACTTCCCCAATGCCGAATACCTGGTGCCCCAAAAGGACTGGGACCATTTCACCGACCCCCGGAACCTGGACTCGGCGCCCTGGGTGCGAGACTTCGTCGTGCCCCTGGAGAAGCTCGGCAACATGAGCCTCGTCGACGGAGAGGCGACGGTAACCGACGAAATCTCCACCCTCCCGACCCCGGGCCACACTCCGGGTCACCAGGTAATCCTGGTCAGTTCCCAAGGCGAGAAAGCCATGGTCGTCGGGGACGTGCTGCACAGCGTGGTCCAGGTCCAGGAACCGACCTGGTGCGCCCGCGTCGACATCGACAAGGACGATAGCCGCCGGAGCCGGGAGAAGGTCCTCAATAAGGCCGAGAGCGAGGGCTACACCATCGCCGCCGGCCACTTCCATCCCAGCCGACACACGGGCCACATAGTCCGCATGTCGGGCCGCCGCTACTGGCAGGCTTTGTAGAGGGGATCCAACAAGGGGGCATCCGGTGCGTCGGGGCTAGACTGGTTGAATCCTACAAAGGCTTGACACTCAGCCCGTTCTTTCGTAGCATACAGGCGCGGTAACGAAATTAGCCGCGCATGGGAAATTACCCACCTAGGGAGCCGGGGGCCAATTAGGCCCCCTTTTTTTGACCTTTAGGATGAAACCTCTGACCATGCCCATAAGGACAGCCATATTTGTTGACGGAGCTAACTTTCGCGCTAACCTGCGGGACTTCTCGTTCAAACCCCAAAAGGCCCCGGAGAATATGCGATATCGGCTGGAGGAACGCCATTTCGACTGGGAGAGCTTCTTCCGCGGAGTGCTGGAGAAGTTTGAGAAAACCACCGGATGGGAGCATCGGCTCATCCGAGTCCACTGGTACAATGCAGCGAGCATTTCACCATGGGCTTTCTCTAAACAGCAAGAGTTTCAATTGGCCCGACGGGTAGTGAATCAGTATCCCGATATTGAGGGACTTACCCCCAAGAAAGTCATCGACCTTGCCCACAAGTGGTACACCGGAGAGCGAAATTATTTCGAACGGTTGCGGGAGCAGGTATTCGAAGACATACAAAGACGCACGGATTTCTTGGAATTCAGGTACGTAGGCCAGTACCAAGTCCACCCACTGAGTGCCCATCGCATCGTACAAGAATGCGATGGGACTATCATTTACCGTGGCGTTCAGGTGGGTGAGAAGAGAGTCGACACCGGCATAGCCGTAGACATGATCGCCAAGATGTCCAACTACGATGCGGCTATCCTGGTCAGCGGAGACGCCGACTTCCTACCCGTCGTCGGGTACCCGAAAGACCACCTCAAATACATCTATCAGTTCTCGGTAGCGAGGGGAGTGCCCCCTTCAGTCCAATACCTCTCTCCTTACCTGAGAGGCAAGGTAGATTGCTTCGCATCATTTGATGAAGTGGAGCTGTTGGGGAACTACCTTGATCGGGCCAGTGGAATACCGACGCCAATCCTCTCATCCATCGATGCCAGAATTGCCGACTTGAAGAGCAAGGTCTCACCTTAGCGATGGATGATGCTTCATTGGGCGCTGTGGGGAAAATCCTCGTCACTGGGGCTGCGGGGCAGATAGGCTCCGACCTCGTCCCCGAGCTCCGAAAGCTCTACGGCAACGAAAACGTCGTGGCCGCGGGTCACGTGACCCCGCTGCCCGAGGACATCCGGGCTTCGGGCCCGTGCATCAACCTCAATGTCCGCCGCTACGAGGACGTGGAGCGCATCATCAAAGAGCACGGCGTCACCGTCGTCTACCACCTCAGCTCCCTCCTCTCCGCCCTCGCGGAGGCCAACCGACCCCTCGCCTACGACGTGAACTTCACCGGCGTCTTCAACGTCCTGGAAGCCTCCCTGGCCAACGGGGTCAAGAGGGTGAACTTGCCCAGCTCCATCGCCGTGTTTGGCGCAGATGCCCCCAGCCTCCACACCCCCAACGACGTTTCCCTGAACCCGACCTCCCTCTACGGCGTATCCAAGGTCTACGGCGAGACCATGGGGACATACTACCGGCGCCTCGGCCTTGACGTGCGCGGGACCCGGCTCCCGGGCATCATCAGTTGGAAGACCGAGCCCACCGCCGGCACCACCGACTACGCCGTAGCCATCTTCTACGGCGCACTCTCCGAGGGCCGGTACACCTGCTACCTACGCCCCAACACCGCCCTCCCCATGATGTACATGCCCGACGCCATCCGCTCCCTTATCCTCCTGGACCAGGCCGACCCTACCCGCCTGGTCCATTCCGCCAACTTCAACCTCCACGCCTTTTCCTTCACCCCCGCCCAGATCGCCCGAGAGATCGAGGCGCGTATCCCCGGCTTTCAAATTGACTACGAGATAGATCCTCTCCGGCAGGCCATCGCCGATTCCTGGCCCGACTCCATAGACGACTCCGCCGCCCGAGAGGAATGGGACTGGAAACCGGAATACGACCTTCCCGCCATGGTCGACGACATGCTCGCCAACCTAGGGCCAAAGCTGGCCCGCCGCCAAAAAGGCGCCTAGAGCAACCCCTCCACGGCACTCATCCCGACCTCCATCTCGCCCCGCTCCACCGCCTTGACCTTCGCCACCAGCCCCTCGTTGAGGGGTACGTCCACCCCCGCCTCCCGACCCTTCGCCACCACCAGGCCGTTCAGGTACTCGATCTCCAGCCTCCGACCCTTCTCCATGTCCTGCGCCGTGGATGACCGCCCCGACTCCTCGTACCTCTCCGCCGCCGCCATTATCGATAGCTCCAGCTCCTCCAGCCCCTTCCCTCGGCCCGCATCCAGCCATACCTCCGGGGCTTTGCCGCCTATCGGGACCAGCGTAAGCCCCAGCGCCTGCCCGACTGCCACCGCCTCGGAGGCCAGCCGTATGGTCAGCCTTCTCACCT
>JAAXHX010000203.1 GCA_012270635.1 Dehalococcoidia bacterium
TGCTGAGCCTGTCGAAGTACGAGCGGAGGGGGTGGGGACGTCCCCTCTCCCCCCGACGGATAGAAGATACTCCTGGGGTATAAGGCCCGCCCGGGCCTATCGAAAGTATGAGGTTGTTTCCAACCCCTTAAGACCCCGAGGGAAGATAGGCGAAAGCCTGGTCCAGTATGTCAATCCCGACAATGTCGCTCCAGGCCTGGGCGATCTGCTGAAACGCCGGGCCTGGCGCCCCCGTCCCGATCTTTATCCCATTCAGCGACACCACCGGCGTTATGTGACTCGGCGTCGTGGTCATAAACGCCTCGTCGGCCTTGTATACGTCGAAGGGCGTGTAGTCCCCCTCCTCCGTGTTGAACCCGAGCATCGAGGCTATTTCCAGCACCGAGTCCATGGTGATGCCGCCCAGGACGTGACGGCGGTTGGGGACGTGGATCGTGCCTTGCCGCAGGAACAGGAAGTTGGCCCCGCTGCTTTCGGCAACGTTCCCGTCGTAATCAAGCATGAGGGGCAGGGCCTCCGAGTCCATCGCCTGCGCCTCGAAGTGAGCGACCAGGTGGTTCATCTTGTTGGATATCTTCGCCTTGGGAGACAGGCTCTGGGGCGGCGTTCGGCGGGTGGCAGGGGTGATCATCCTGATCCCCTCTCGGTACCACTTGGCATACATCGCGAAGGCCAGGGGTTCGGTGTATATGACCACCGTCGGGTCCACGTCCGCCTGCCGGGTGGGCTCCACCACGCCCCTGCTTATGATGTGCGTGACTCCCACGTCCTCGGGCCCCGACCGCCGGAAGTTTGTCTCCACCAAATCGAGGGTTGCCGCTTCCAGGGCGTCTATGTCGATACGGGGATCGATCCTCGTGTACTGCAACGACCAGTAGAGCCGGTCCAGGTGCTCCCGCAGCTTCCAGACCTTGCCGTTGAAGGTGCGGGCCATCTCGTAGACGCCGTCCCCCCACCGGAAGCCCCTGTCGAACACCGAGACGGTGGCCCGGCTTGCGGGAACAAGCTCTCCGTTGACGTAGACCAGGGATTCGCGTGCGTCGTCCATAGCTGCTCCTTCTGCGACGTTGTGGGGGCTCGAATTGGTATTGTGCGTTCGGTGGATGGGCCCGTCAAGCTCTGGCCGTGTTGACGCTCGGAGCGAGCGGCATATACTCTAGTCTGGCTTTCCGGGGTTGCCGGTAGAGGACTGCGCGCATGGTCAGGAGCACGGCCGAGGTCGTGATAATAGGCGGGGGCGTAATGGGCGCCAGCACGGCGTACCACCTGGCTAAGCGCGGCGTCCGGGACGTGGCGCTTCTGGAGCAGCGCTACCTGGCCTCGGGCCCGACCGGCCGCTCTCTCGCCAACTTGCGGCCCTATCACGGCGTGGAGGAGACGGTAAGGATCATCCACGAATCGTCCAGGATATACCTGAATTTCGACGAGATAATCGGCGGGGAAGGCCAGTTTCGCAACGTGGGCCGCGTCTGGGCCGAACCCGAGTCCAGCCGTGACCTGGTGAGGGACATGGTGGCCCTGACCCGCAAGGCCGGTATGCGCAGCGAGTATCTCGACACCGCCCAGCTGGCAGAGATGGTCCCCGGCCTCAACACCAACGGCCTGGGATCCATCGTCCACTTCCCCGACGCCGGCTACTCCAACCCTGGAGGTGTGACCGCCGCCTTCGCGGCCCGTGCCCAGGAGTTGGGCGTCGAGATATGCGAGGAGACGAAAGCAGTGGGAATCGGCCTTTCGGGAGGGTGCGTTGCATCGGTGGAAACGGACAAGGGGGCCATTTCCACGCCGGTGGTCGTCAACGCCGCCGGGATCTGGGCCCCGAGCATCGGGGGGATGGTGAACATCGACATCCCCATCACGCCGACCCGCGGCCAGGGAGTCATCTACCAGAGGCACTGGTCCATGCCCGAGTTCCGGCCCATCTTCCACGACGGGCGCACCGACTACATCTTCAGATGCGAGCCCGGCAACCTCATCAACGTCCTGAACACCCTGGAGATCCGCGACGATACCGAAGTCGTCGACCCCGACACCATGCCCGAGGACGCCGACCCGGAGCTCGTAGGCCGGCACCGGAGAGAAGGGGCCGTTGCCCTTCCCGCCCTGGAGAAGGCGACTCACAGGGGCGGCTACTCCTGCGCCTACGACATCACCCCCGACGACTCGCCCATCTTCGAGCAGAGCGAGGAGGTCGCGGGGTTCTACAACATGGTGGGCTGGAGCGGGTTGGGCATGCAGCAAGCCCCCGTGGCCGGAGACCTCATGGCCGAGCTTATCACCACGGGCCGCACCACCCTAGTGGACATGTCTATCTTTTCGCTGCGCCGCTTCCGGGAGGGCAGGTCCCTGGCCTCGGCCTGGCTGTTCAAGGACATAGGTCTCCACTAAATCGATTCCGAGGAGGAAAACATTGACTGCAACGCTGCCGGACGACGCAAGAGAGATATTCCAGGGCAAGAACTTCGCCCACGTCGTCTCCCTGATGCGGGACGGATCGCCCCAGGCATCGGCGGTGTGGTGCGAGGCCGTAGGCAACGACATAGTGATCAACTGCGACGAGTCGACCATCAAGGCGAGGAACTTTCGGAGAGACCCCCGGGTCGCAGTCTCCATCGTCGACCAGGAGAAGCCCTACGAAGCCGTCTTCGTCCGGGGCCGCGTCACCGAGATTAGGCCCGACCCCGAGGGCAAGCACATCGACAAGCTGGCCAAGAAGTATCTGGGCCTCGACGAGTACCCCTTCCACCGCCCCGACGAACAGCGCCTCGTTGTCGTCATCTCCCCCGACTCCGTGGGCAGCCTCCACAGCCCCCTGACCAACCGCTAGTCCAGGACGGCGACGGCCTCCACCTCCAGCATATACTCCGGCTTGAAGAATCCCGCCACCACCGTCGTGCTGGTGAAGGCGCCCGGCTTCAGGTAACGGTCCCGGACCGCCCTGATCGGGACGGCGTAGGACCGGTCGGCGATATACGACTTGGTGCGGACCACGTTGTCCCAGGATGCGCCCGCCCCTTTCAATATGTCGTCCAGGTTCTTGTACACCTGGGCGGCCTGGGCCTCGATATCCCCCACCCCGACCGTCTCGTCCCGTGAGTTCCTCCCCACCTGGCCCTGGACATAGAGGGTGTTTCCCGCCCTCACGGCGTGGGCCACGCCCGGCGAGACCGAGACCCCCGGCACCGTGAAGGACTCCCGCGGCGCCATCGAGGCGATGATCTCCGCCTCGATCATCCACTCCCGCCCGACCAGCGAGCACACCACCGACGTGGCGGCCACCCGTCCGGGACGGTGATAGCGGTAGCGGACGTTGCGGTAGTCCTCGATGACGTCATGCCGGGTGACGTACCCGTGGCTCCAGACTACGTTGTCCCAGCCGGCCCCGTTGGCCCTGAGGATATTGTCGAAGTTGCGGTATACCGCATCCGCTTGCGCAGCGAAATCGCCCTTACCTATGGTCTCCCCTTCATGGGAGGCGACGTTGCCCAGCCGCCCGCCCGACATGACCGGCTGCCTTCCCGCTATGGGCTGCTGACCCGTAACGTATATGGTGTCTCCGACGCGAACGGAGTGTGGAGACCCGAGGGGTACGAACGTCTCCGGCACGTTGGAAACGCACACCTTGGGCTGGCCTATGTACGCGATGACGTCGACTTCGATCAGAAGCTCGGGGAGGACTAGGGGCATGGACACCGTGGCCCCCGCCCTCTGGTAGTAGGGCATGTACTGGAAGTGGACCTCCCGGGCCTTCTGCCGGTCCTCGGGGTTGGCCAGGTAGGCGTTGTACTTCACCACGTCGTTCCACGTGGCCCCGGCCTCATTCAATATCGCCTCCAGGGTCTGGTACACGCGGTGCGCCTGGGCCTCGACGTCCCCCTCCCCGACGATCTCCCCGTCCGGGCCCCAGGCCACGACCCCCGAGGTGTAGAGGACGTTGCCCACCTTTACCCCGTGAGCGTACTTGAGGGTTTCGGTGGAATAGATGCCCGGCGGCGTAATCTGCTCCTTGATCATCGTCGACTCCTGGGTATGAGGGTGTGGGCCAAACATATTGATGCCGATGGCCCGTGTCAACAGACCCGGACCCTAGAAGGCCAACCCCGCCTTTGCCAACAGGCTTCCCGAGGCCGCCAGCATCATGGCCGCCAGCGCAGCGACCAGCGCCCTTTCGGGTATGCGGGTCGTGAGCCTGCTCCCCGCGACGACCGCGGGCGCCGCGCCCAGGCTCATGAAGAGGACCGTGCCCCAGTCCACCAGGTCTTGGCTTAGGTAGCCCAAGGTCCCGATTACCATCAATACCAGTGAAACCCCGATCGTCGTTCCGACCACCTTGTCGGGAGTGATACGGAATAGCAGGAGTACGGGCGCCGTCATGAGCGTGCCCGCTCCTATGGAAGTTGCGCCCATGACCACGCCCAGCGCACCCCCCAGCCCCGAGCCCGCCACCCATCTCCTGGGCCCCAACCAGCGCCCTTCCTGCTCGATTGCCCGGCGCTTCAACTTTATCTGCACGGCCAGAAGGGCGGCCCCGGCCAGCACCAGCACCCCTATGCACAAGTTGACCCACACCTCCAGCGAGTCCCCGTACTCGGCGAAGAGACCCGAGAGCAGGGCCACCCCGGCCACCGCGCCCGGAACTCCCCCCAGCAGGAGCGCAGCCCCCACCCTGTAATCAAACGTCCCTTGCTTGCTGTGCTGCACGAAACCCGCCAGCTTCACAATGGCGGTGAATGGGAAGGTGGTGGCTATGGCCTCCACCGTTGAGAAACCGAGGAGGAACACCAGGCAGGGGACCGCCAGCGCCGCCCCCCCGACCCCCGTCACCCCGACGGCAAACCCCAGACCCGCGCCAAGAGCTATTTCGACTGCAATATCTATAGGGCGACCTCAATTTCGACGAGATTGGCGGATGGGGTCAGGAGACGCGCGCCAGCACGTCCAGCTGGTGCGCAATATACACCAGCTCCCGAGACTCCACCTGGAAATGACGACTCATGGCCCACTCCTCTACAGCCTCTCGCCCCGGGTCCGCGCTGTCCCGGAGCGCCCCGCGTACCGTGTCTATGATCGCGCGGAGAAATATCTCCTCGTCCGGCGAATAGCCGTCGACGCCCGGATGGACGACCCAATCGGAAGGGCCCGCGTCCAAAACGTGCGCCCCGATTCTCCTCAGGCCGGCAAAGAGCCTCCGACCAGTGCGGCTGTCTCCGGAGGGTCTGCCGTCGGCGGTCCGTTCGTCCATCGTCCGATGGTAGAGGGCCTCTATACGGGCGTCCAGGCTGGGGTCGATGGTGGGCTCGAAAATAGTCGCTCCGTCGAAATTGATGCATAGGTAGATGAGCCCGCCAGGCTTCAGGGACGC
>JAAXHX010000204.1 GCA_012270635.1 Dehalococcoidia bacterium
CAAGGCCAAGGAGCGAGTGAAACGGAAGCTCAAAGACCTGACTTCCAGGAACTGGACTTGGATGGGGGAGTACACCCGACTGACGACTCTGAATGCCATCGTACAGGGCTGGGCTGGATACTACCGGTACACCAGCCTTTCGGCAGACATCGAGGACATCACGCGGTTCACATGGTTCCGCTACCTCAACTGGCTGCTGGCGAAGCACAAGGGCGGTCGCAAGGGACAGCTCATCCGTGAAAAGACCAGAATGCTCCACGGCAGAACCCGCTGGCACGCAGAGGTGCACGAAGGCGGTAACACGCTGGAAACGTACCAATGGCTCCCCACCCGACAGGAGCTTGATCGCCAACGCTACCGGCAGAAGGGCAAAGCGGGATTCCCGCATCCCTACCTGTCCGGCCACGCAGAGGCGACAGCCGACCATCCACAGGGAGAAACCGGCCCAGACGAGCGTATCTACACGGCGACTATTGGGGCCAGCAGCGGCAACCGCAGCGAACCCCTTGAACTCGCCGAACGGAAACTAAAGGCCAAGTTGCGCGACGGAATGATATGCCGGCAGTGTGGCGCTCGGAGCAACCTCCAAGTCCACCACACCAAAGGCATGAAGTCTCACGCCCTCAGTAACCTGCTGACGCTCTGCCGGACGTGCCATATAGCCACACACCGGACGAGCCAACTACAAACCGTCTAATGGAGAGCCGGATGCGGTGAAAGTCGCACGTCCGGTTCGGTGGGAGGGATGGCGCAAACCAGCCGGAGTAATCCGGCCATCGGCGGCGCTGTCCCTACCCAATGCGACCCCTCCCCCAGCCGCTCCGACGTCGAGCTGACCATGCAGCTCATCGAGGCCGGCGAAATCCTCAACATCCAGCTCTTGGACCACGTCATCATCGGCGGCCAGTCCCACGTCAGCATGAAGAACCAAGGCCTCGCCTTCGACCCCGCCGCCCTCTCCCCAACCCGCCCTAAGGACCTCTCGACCTAGTGCGCCAAACCCCTCTCCCTCTGAGGGCCGCCCCCTTTAGCCTCTCTCCCTCTGGGAGAGACTGAGAGAGGGCCGGGGCGGGGCCGGGAGGTCCCCCCTCTTCTCCCCCCCGGGAGAAGACTGAGATGAGGGGCCC
>JAAXHX010000205.1 GCA_012270635.1 Dehalococcoidia bacterium
TGGGCGCCGCCGCAGGCGACGAACGCCTCTCGGAGCTCGACCCGCAGGGCTTCGTGGTCGGTGTTGCCCCAGTCCCGAATAACCACCGTTCCCTCCACTGCGCACCATCGGTCCCAGTGGGGGCTGACCACGGTGACGGTGCATCTCGGGTCCCGGGCCAGGTTTTTCAGCTTCGCCGAATCGCCTATGGCCACGAAAACGACGCCACCCTGATAAGCCCCGGCCTTTACCACGCTGGACTGGATCGCACCGGACCTTCTGAAGGTGTTTACCACGGCGTCGAAGTTGGATGAGAGAAAGCCGACGGCATCTTTGAATTCCATGTTTTCCTCCCGGGTTGTCCCTTCGCCGGCGGGCCTAGGTCCGCTGCTTGAAGAGGCGGTTTCTGAAGAAGACTAGGCCGATGAGCATGAGCGCGGCGAAAATCAGGAGTATGAACGACACGGCGGCCATCATGGGGGCGAATTCCACGGTGACCCCGTTCCACAGGTTCATTGGAAGGGTCCTGAGGAAGGGGTCCTTGAGGAACACGGCTATGGGCACCTCGTAGAAGGAGACGAGGAAGGCGAAGAAGGTGGCGACGGAAATGCCCGGCACTATCTGGGGCAAGATGATCTTTCGGAAGGCCGTGAATCGGTTGGCCCCGAGACTCATGGCCGCCTGCTCGTGGACCTGGTCCACGCCGCGCAGGGTGGCCGTCAGGATGATTACCACGTACGGAATGGCCAGCACAGCATGGGGCATTCCGATGCCGATTACGGTGCCGACCAACACGCGCATGTTCAGGGAGTAGAAGTAGAAGAGGGCGATGGCGGAGAGGGTCGCCGGGACGATGAGGGGCAGGATTACGAAGGAGCCGAGAAGCCCCTTGCCGGGGAAGGAGCCCCGGGCGAGGCCGTAAGCAACCATTCCGCCGGCCGGGACGGCGACCAGGACCGTAACGAAGGCCAGTTGAAGGCTGGTGAAGGTGGATTCCAGCCAGTTGACCGGGCTTATGGTGCTGGAGACGAAGAAGGTCTTGATCCACTCCAGGCTGTACCCCTTGGGAGGGAAGATGACGAAGGAAGACTCGTTGAAGGCGAGGGGGATGACTATGAGGCTGGGGAGTATGAGGAAGGCGCAGACGATGCCGACGACGAGGATCAAGGGGACCCGGCGAGGGGCCCGGTAGGACATTTCTATGGGGGAGGAGCGTATCAGGGCCTCCCCGGCGCCGTACAAGGATCCGAACCCGATTATCCGGGCGAAAATCATGTAGAGAATGATGATTATCACGAGGAGGATGACGGCGAGGGCGGCGCTGAACCCGCTGGTGCCGGCCAGGTAGGAAGCGATGCCCTGGTCCCGGACGCCGCCCAGGATGGTCGGGGCGATGGCGCTGCCGGCGCTGAGGATGAATACGAGCAGGCAGCCGGCCCAGATGCCGGGCACGCTCAGGGGCAGGAAGACGTGCCGGAAGCTCCGCAGGGGGGTGGCCCCCATGCTTTCCGCGACGGCGGTAAGGCTCCTGGGGATGCCGCGCATTACGGCGAAGAGCGGGAGGATCATGAAGGGGAGGAACATCTGGATCATGCCTATTTCCACGGCCATCCGGGTCCAGAGAAGCTCCAGGGGTTGATCGACTATCCCGATGAGCTGAATGAACTCGTTCAACGGGCCCCGACGCCCGAGGACCACGCGCCAGGAATACACGCCGGCGATGGAGTTGGTGATGAAGGGAACTATGGTTATCAGGAGCACAACTCCCCGCCAGCGACCCGTGCGGGTTGCGAGGAAGTAGGCGATGGGGTAGCCGAGAAGGAGGCAGCCGGCGGTGGTGAAGGCAGCCAGTTCGAAGGTGGTGCGGAACATCCGCTGGTATATGGGGTTGGTCAGCGCCCTGTCGTAGTAGGCGAGAGAGAAGCCGTCGTCCCCAAAGCTGACGCCCACCATTCTTACCAGGGGGATGATGAAGAACAGGACCATCAGCAGGAGGGCGGGAAGGGCCAGGGCGGGGTAGACGCCCTGTTGGCGGAGCTTGAACAGGAGCAGGCGCTTGTCTGTTGTTCCGCTTGTCGACCGGTCCCTAGCGAGCAGCCTTTGAAAGGCGATGAGCATGGTTGGCTTTTGGAAGTCCTTGGGAAGGGATGGGTGGCCGGGGTGAAAATCGGTTGGCTGATATCATATCATCAAAAGAGGGGCGCTCATCAAAAGAGGGCTAAGTGAGAATTCAACGCGAGGGGACCAGCCCTTCAATTCGCCCCACTCTGCGGTGAAGCGAGAAGAGATGGCCACGGAGACCCAGATCCAAACGGTGTTCAGGATATTGAGCGAAAGGCCCGAGTGCCGGGGCTGTCGCATCAACCTACGGTTCGGAGACATGGACTGCGCGCACTGCGGCGCAGAGATCGACGATCAGATGCGCGAATGGGCCGCCAGCCTGGTGGACGCCCTCACGGGTCCCGGCGAGGCCCAGGTGAGCAGCTAAGAGAGCACAGTCGCAGCCTCGGGAGGACGGTTATGGCTATAAGCCCGTTTCGAGTCGACATAAGAGAAGAAGTCTTGGAAGACCTGCGGGAGCGGCTGCGGCGGACCCGCTGGCCGGACGAGGTCCCGGGCTCGGGGTGGGACTACGGGTCCAACCTGGCCTACGTTAGGGAGCTGGTGGACTACTGGATAGAGGAGTTCGACTGGAGGAAGCAGGAGGCGGCCATAAACCGCTATTCCCAATACGTCGCCGAGGTGGACGGGCTGGGGGTGCACTATATCCACGAACGGGGACAGGGCCCCGACCCGCTTCCCCTGCTCCTCATCCATGGCTGGCCGGGGTCGATAGTCGAGTTTCTGGACTTCATCCCCCTCCTGACGGACCCTGCGGCCCACGGAGGCGACGAAAGGGACTCGTTCGACGTGGTAGCGCCCTCGCTGCCGGGGTACGGGTTCTCGGACAAGCCGAGGGTCCCGGGCATGGGGGTCAATGGGATGGCCGACGTGTTTGCGAAGCTGATGAGCGAGGTCGGCTACGAAAGCTACGCGGCACAGGGAGGAGACTGGGGAGCGTCGATATCTTCAAGGATGGCGTTCAGCCACCCGCAGAATGTAAAGGCCATACACGTCAACATGATCCTGGGGGGCAGCCCGTACCTGGGGCCCGGGTCCCGTCCGCTGTCCGATGCGGAGAAGCGATACCTGGGAGAGATCGAGCAGTGGGAACGGGACGAGGGCGCCTACGGCCACATACAGGGGACTAAACCCCAGACCCTGGCCTACGGCCTGAACGACTCCCCCGCCGGGCTGGCGGCGTGGATCGTGGAGAAGTGGCGCTCCTGGACCGATTGCGGCGGCGACATCGAAAGCGTCTACAGCAAGGACCGGATATTGACCAACGTAACTCTCTACTGGGTCACCGAGACCATCAACGCCTCGGCGCGGATCTACTACGAGACCCGGAAGGAGAGGTGGCAGCTGGCCCAGGGGGAGAGTATAGAGACGCCGACGGGGGTGGCGGTGTTCCCGGAGGAGCTGGACCGGCCCGTGAGGGAGTGGGCGGAGAGGACGTACAACGTGCAGAGGTGGACGGAATTCCCCCGAGGCGGTCACTTCGCAGCCATGGAGGAACCCCGGGCGCTGGCCGAGGACATTAGGGAGTTCTTCCGCGGGTTCCGATAGGGGCTCCATGCCTCGATAAACGGGAGCAAGTGAGGGGGCCGGACAAAATGTCCGGCCCCCTTCGTTTGCCCAGGCCCACGGTTTACGCGGCTACTGCAAGGCCTGGGTGAAGGTGGCGTACCTCTCACGCCAGACATCCTGGTTCACCGCGACATGCTCTTCGTCCTTGAAGATGGCGTAGGGGATGTTGGACGCGGACGAAGGCAGTTCGTCACGGGTGTCGTCGTATTCGGCGGCGTTCAGTTCCTGCAAGGCCTTGATGTTCACCGGCCCGTAGGTGATGAACTGGGCTATCCGGGCGTTGATCTCCGGGAAGGAGGTCCAGGCCATGAAGAGTTGGGCCAGTTCGAAGGCTTCGGGGTCCTGCTCTTTCAGGCCCTTGATGATGCCCCAGCCGTCGGTGTTGAGGAGGTAGCCGCACTCCCAGCAGATCTTGATGGGCGCGCCTTCCTTGGTGGCGTCATAAATGCGGCCATTCCAGTTGGTGCACATGTCGATCTCGCCGCTGATGAGGAGCTGGGGGCAGTCGGAGCCGGTCTGCCAGATGAGGCTCACCTGGTCCCGGTACTGCTCGAACAGCTCGAAGGCGCGGTCGGCTTGCTGGGGCGTGAGGGCGGCCAGACTTTCTCGGCCCTCGGGGGTGTCCAAGAGGCCGGGGTTTTCCGAGAGCAGGACGAAGACCATCTCGGCATCCGGGTAGTAGGCCCAGGCGCGACGCCCGGGGAACCCTTCAGGGTCGTAGATGTCGGACATGGTCTGGGGCCGTGAGCCTTCGGGATAGGACTCGGTGCTGTAGGCCCAGGTCTCGCCCCAAGTGGCGCCTCCCCCTGCTATGTAGGGGGCCCTGAGGACTTCGAAGAAGTCCCGGGTGTCGATGACGCTGAAGTCCAACTCTTCCAGGGCGCCGGTCTTGCCGAGGGTGTGGATGGAGGCGGCGCCGGTGTCGAAGACGTGCCATGTGACGTTGCCCGACTCGGCCATGGCGCGGACCTTTGCGAGGAGGGGCTGGTTGTCGTCGATGACCTCTATGCCGAACTGCTCGGTAAAGGGGATGGCGTAAGCCTTGCGCTGGGCGGCCTGGTAGGCGCCGCCCCAGGAGCTGAAGACCAGGCTGCGGCCCCGGTAGTTCTCCAGTTCGGCTGTTATCTCTTCAATGGTGGCGGGGTTATCGACGGTCCACTGGTCCCGGGGCCTGAGGCCGGCGCCCGGCGGGGCGGTGGGCTCGGGCATGGCCGTAGGCATAGGCATCGCGGTAGGCTCGTCCTCTTCCTCCTCCATCATGGCGGTGGGGGTGGGGTCGGGTTCCTCCTCCATCGCGACCGTGGGCTCCGGAGTGGCCGTGGCGGCCTCACCGCAGGCGGCGGCGATAAGCAGGGCTAGGGCCAAAATCGCAAAGAGGGCGAGGAAGGGTTTCCGCCAATTCGGTCCCTTGTACGACCCTTTCAAATAAGTTCTCATACCTCCTCCTCTCACTAAATTCGAGCGGCAAGAAATCAGGCGCCCCCCGACAGGCCCGTCGGGGGGCGCCCGTAAGGTCTATTCAGCCTACTCCAAGGTCAGCTTCCACTCCTCGTAACGCTCACGCCATTCATCATCATGGATGGAGGCGTGTTCTTCGTCATTCAGGATGGCGTATGGGATGTTGGCCGAAGATGACGGAAGCTCGTCCCTGACATCGTCGTACTCGGGAGCATCGAGGGCAGACAACGACTTGATGTTCACCGGCCCGTAGGTGATGAACTGGGCGATGCGGGCGTTGATTTCCGGTAAGGAAGTCCACGCAACGAACAGCTGGGCCAGTTCGAAGGCCTCGGGGTCCTGGTCTTTCAGGCCCTTGATGATGCCCCAGCCGTCGGTGTTGAGAAGGTGACCGCACTCCCAGCAGATCTTGATGGGCGCGCCCTCCTTGGTGGCGTCGTAGATGCGGCCATTCCAGTTGGAGCACATGTCGATCTCGCCGCTGATGAGGAGCTGGGGGCAGTCGGAGCCGGTCTGCCAGATCAGGGAGATCTGGTCGCTGTACTCAGCGAAGAGCTCGAAGGCACGGTCCACCTGCTCGGGATTGAGGGCGGCCAGGCTGTTCCTTCCCTCCTGCGTGTTGACCAGTCCCGGGTTCTCCGAAAGGAGTACGAACTTCATCTCGCCGTGAGGGTAGTAGGCCCAACCGCGCTTTCCGGGGAAATTCTCGGTGTCGTAGAAGTCGGCCATGGTCTGGGGCCGACTGCCCTCGGGGTAGACGTCGGTGTTGTAGGCCCAGGTCTCGGACCAGGTGATGCCGCCGCCGCCGGTGTAGGGCGCCTTCAGGACTTCCAGGAAGTCCCGGGTGTCGACTACGCTGAAGTCCAGGTCTTCCAGGGAGCCGTTCCTCCCGAGATTGTGGATTGTACCCGTGCCCTGGTCGAAGACGTGCCAGGTGATGTTGCCGGACTCCTGCATGGCCCTGACCTTGCCGAGGGTCGGGAGGCCATCGTCGATGACCTCTATGCCGAACTGGTCCTCGAAGGGAATGCCGTAGGCCTGGCGCTGGGCGGACTGGTATGCGCCGCCCCATGAGCTGAACACCACGCTGCGGCCCCGGTACTTTTCGAGCTCCGCTTCGATCTCCTGTAAGGTGGCGGGGTTATCGACGGTCCACTGGTCACGGGGCCTGACGCCCGTTTCGGGCATGGCGGTGGGTTCCGGCATGGCATCGTCGGGTTCATCGGCTACGGCCGTCGGCTCCGGCATGGCGTCGTCGGGTTCATCGGGTACGGCGGTAGTTTCGGGCATGGCGGTGGGATCTTCCGTCACGGTTTCAGGAGTGGCCGTGGCGGCTTCACCACAGGCTGCCGCAATCAGGAAGGCCAGGGCTAGAACCGCCAAAAGTGCAAAGAAGCGCCTCCCGGAGCCCGAGCCTCCGCGGAGACGCTTTTCGTAAATCTTCATATCTCTCCCTCTCCTACATCACGTTCAACAGACAGACTACGTTTTCGTTAATCTTTGCGCGGGTTAAATTGGCAATGTCCTCCTCTCCATAAGAATTAGACTGTAAAAATTAAGGCGCCCCCCGCAGGAATCGTCTCCTGCCGGGGGGCGCCTATACGGTGGACCAGGCTAGTTAAGGGTCCCTTTCCATTCCTCGTATCTCTCACGCCAGGCGTCCAGGTTTTCCGCCCGGTGCACTTCGTTGTTGAGAATGGCGTAGGGGATATTAGAGGGGGAAGAGGGCAACTCGTCCCTGACTTCGTCGTAGACGGGGTCAGAGAGGGCAGCCAACGCCTTGGTGTTGACGGGGCCGTAGGTGATGAACTGGGCCATCCGGGAGTTGATCTCCGGGAAGGAGGTCCAGGCCATGAACAGCTGCGCCAGCTCGAAGGCTTCGGGGTCCTGCTCCTTGAGGCCCTTGATGATGCCCCAACCATCGGTGTTCAGCACGTGGCCGCACTCCCAGCAGATCTTGAGGGGAGCGCCTTCCTTGGCGGCGTCGTAGATGCGCCCGTTCCAGTTGGTGCACATGTCGACTTCGCCGCTGATGAGGAACTGCGGGCAGTCGGAGCCGGTGGTCCAGAATACGGCCGGCTGGTCCCGGTACTGGTCGAAGAGCTCGAAGG